>JAEZJD010000249.1 GCA_023436425.1 Bacteroidota bacterium
GAGCATACATCATCTACACAGAAGTTTTTAATCTGCAGGGCAAAGGGCAGCACTTTAAATCTGCTATTGTTCTTGCACGAAAAATATGACCATAAAAAAGCGGAGGTTTGCACTTCCGCTTTATACACAAAGTTCAAAAAACTAGTAACGTCCATCTTTTTTATCCATGGTACGTCCCAGGATGTAACCGCCACCTGCGCCAATAACAGCACCAATCACACCACCGGCAACACGATTCTTTTTATTAATAATCGCGCCGGCTGCACCACCTGCTGCACCACCAATTACGGCACCTTTTGCAGCCTTACTCCAGCCTTTCTTTTTTGTACTAGCTGTAGAATAACCACCTGAGCTTCCACTGCTTCGTGTACCAGAAGAACTGCTTCGTGCGGAACTACTTCTGGAAGTTGTCCTGGCGGTTGATCTCGGCGCATTGTTGTAATAATATCTTTCTACAACCCGCTCGTTTACAGGGGCTGCTGCCGCATTTTGATTAAGAGCATTCATCGTCTGCAGCTCATTTTGTGCTTTCCACGCCTGGAACTGAGCCAAGCCGGTTGTATCCGGAAGCGTTGTATTTGCGGACTGCACGTCTGCCTTGGGAGCCTGATTACAAGCCACAGCAAACGCAGCGATCGTAAACATTCCAATAAATCTTTTCATAGCTCTAAGATTAAAGTGTAAACAATTTTTCATGGTGATTTGTTTTAGGTTATTGGTACACAAAAGCTGAAACCGTGCCAGAGAAACCCTTGAGTGTTAAAGTATTATCAATGTAAAACGTGCGTGAACAGAAAGAAATTTTTGAGAAACGGCCGCTGCCAAATTGGTCAGCGGCTACGATGACTTAGTTCCAATTTCTTCCGAAAACCTTCCGCAATAGGGAAGTAGTGCGTGCCGACGCATTGCTTCTTACCTGAACCTCTTTTTCTGCTATTTTCTTGAACATCGATTCACTCACTACTCCAGCCATAAGATTTGCCAAATCAAGGTTCACCCGATTGCCAAGCATTGTTTGCACTGGTGCCGTCATTTTTTTCCACTGCTCATTCAATTTGTATTCATCAAGAGCGGTTTGCATTACCGGAGTAATTGATTGCCTCAACTGGGTTCCGACGGCAGCTCTTAAATAGTCCGTTGCGGAAGTGCCGCCACCCTTTACGATGCGGATAGCGTCGTTAAAACTCATACCGGTAATTGCATTGACAAAAATGGGAATCGATCTTTCGGCTGTTTTTTCAGCCGCAAGGCTCATGGTGGAAGTAAACCTGTCAATCTCCGGAGTTAGCCCGAGTTGATTTAAAGTGTTGAGCGCTTTTTTAACCGATTCAGGAAAAACAGTGGACATGATAACGTCTTTGCTGAACGAGCCGTTCAGGCTGCCATCCCGCGTTCCGATTTCTAAAAGTTGCCGAATAGCGGCTGCTGCATCCTGCTCATTCAACGTGTAATTACGGAGAACGCTGCAGGAAGAAGCTGGTACAAGGACTACAAAGAGCAAAGGGAAAAATATTTTTTTCATAGTGATCGCTTTAGCTTTTTTGCAGACTCTCCTGCTGTGCAGAAGTTTTGCTACAAAGTGTTAAAAAGAACAAAGGGACAGACCTTCTGCCCCTTTCATATCCCCATTGTATTAATTGTGCACCGCAAATTCCTTTGCTCTTGAAAAAACATCAGTTAAGTGGTGTGACTTTGGAGCAGACTCTTCTTCCTCTTTCTTAAGAATTTTGCGCAACAGAAAAAATGCAGCAACCCCTGCCACCAGAGATGCTGCAATAATTAAATTCTTTTTCATAACCCAATCTTTACTTCCAATTAGTCAATTGCTGTGCCATTGCATAAAGCAAAAGCCGCTTCGCAGCGGCTTTCAAAATTTTTGGTCCATGTTTTTAAACAATTTCCCAAACTTCATTACCACGTAACAGCTTATCGAGATCTGCAGGCTTCTTTTCTTTTGCTACTTCTATTTGTTGTTTCATCATCTCTTCATAGGTAGGCCGCTCAGTTTCGTAAAACACGCCAAAAGGCCGTGGCAAATGCCCTTCAGTTAGAGGACTGTCGAACATGCGAGTGAGAATTTGTGCCTTATATAAATCTTTTTCGTCGTGCACCCAAAGATCGTCTGCGCTTACGCCATTATTCAGATCAACAACCACCGGCTTAAATCCGTCCAGCTTCACGCCTTTATTGCGAGCGGCACCAAAGATTAAAGGTTGTCCATGTTCAAGGAAAAGTGCTTCATCTGCCTTCGATCCTTTCTCAGTGAAGATTTCGAAAGCACCGTCATTAAAAATGTTACAGTTCTGATAGATTTCTAGAAAAGACGTTCCCTGATGACCATGAGCTCTGAGTAACAAGCTTTGCAGATGTTTTGGATCCCGGTCCATACTGCGTGCGACGAAAGTGGCATCCGCACCTAATGCCAAAGCTGGTGGATTAAACGGATGGTCAATGCTGCCCAGCGGTGTCGACTTCGTTACTTTATTCTGCTCCGAAGTGGGTGAATATTGTCCCTTTGTCAAACCATAAATCTGGTTGTTAAACAAGAGAATGTTTATGTTGAAATTGCGCCGCAGCAAATGAATCAAATGGTTGCCTCCAATGCTCATTGAGTCCCCGTCACCGGTAACCACCCACACACTCAAGTCGGGTCGAGAAGCCTTCAAGCCGCTGGCTATCGCTGTTGCCCGTCCATGAATCGAGTGCATGCCATACACGTTCATATAGTAAGGGAAACGTGACGAACAACCAATGCCGGAAATAATAGCAATGTTCTCACGGGGAATTCCCAACGTAGGCATCACTTTTTGTACTTGTGCCAGGATAGAATAGTCGCCGCATCCGGGACACCATCTTACTTCCTGGTCGGTAGAAAAATCTTTGGATGTGAGCGCTGCCGGTGTTTGTTGTGTAAGTGTTTCCATGTTGAATATTGAACAAGAGCAGGGTATGAAGAAGGCGAACTAAATATTCGATTCTTGTGCCGTCTGAAGTTCGAGGCTCAATTTAGCAATTTTGCAGATTTGACCGAAGCAACGAAACAGTTTTTAGATATTCTTTTCACTTTCACGTGACGTATTCAACAGCTCCTCCCAATATTCCGCAGCACGCCTGGTGTGAGGTATAACTATCGTTCCTCCCACGATGTTTGCAACCGCAAAAATTTCGTACATCTGTTCGGTTGTTACGCCAAGTTCATGTGATTTTCCCAAGTGATACTTTATGCAATCGTCGCAGCGCAAGACCATGCTGGCTACTAATCCAAGCATCTCTTTTGTTTTGCGATCCAAAGCACCGTCTTCGTAAGTATTTGTATCCAAATTCCAAAGTCGTTTCATCACCAGATTATTCTTGCCGAGAATAACTCCGTTCATCTTTTCACGATAATCATTAAATTCTTTTATTAGGCTCATGGTTGTGTTTTGGTAAAAATAACGTCGAAACGAAAATGCCGATGAATCGACCGTCCCCGAGATTTTTATAAATTGAGCAAAATTTTTAGTCGAGAATGAAAAAAACGTTAGCCGTAACCCTGGCATTGGGACTGATGATCTTTGCTTCAATGGCCTTTACCAAAGACGAACCACGGTACAAAAATTTGAAGGTGCTCCCTAAAGACATAACTGAAAAACAGATGGATAGTGTGATGCATCATTTCACTGCTTCGTTGAACGTAAAGTGCAACTTCTGTCATGTGCGGCGCGAAGGTGAACAGCATCCTGATTTTGCATCGGACGACAATAAACATAAGCTAGTTGCCAGAGATATGATGAAGATGACGAACAAGTTGAATAAAAAATATTTCAATCTCGGTGGCGGCAAGCAAACATTGTCTACTCGCTTGATGGTTACGTGCTACACCTGCCACCACGGCTCCACGGATCCCGCCACAAGACCGGCACCCCGTCCACAACAAAGGAGAGACTCAACGCAAAAACAGTAACATGAATCAGCAATATGATTTCGGAATGGTCGGCATTGGCGTCATGGGCAGTAATCTATTGCTGAATATTGCGGACAACGGATATGCAGTAATTGGCTTCGATCTGAAAAAAGAAAGAGCAGACAAATTGGAAGCTGCGGCAAAGGACGGCACGATTGTCAAGGGCACTACGGATATTGCAGAAATGGCAGCCTCGCTGAAAAAGCCCCGAAAAATCATGATGCTCGTGCCTGCCGGAAAACCTGTTGACGCTGTAATTGAAAATATTCTTCCGCACCTGGAGAGCGGCGATATACTTGTTGACGGCGGCAACTCTCACTTTACGGACACCAACAAGCGCATTCAGTATTTGCAGCCAAAAGGCATTCACTTCTTCGGCATGGGAGTTTCCGGTGGCGAGTTGGGTGCACGTCTGGGTCCGAGCATGATGCCCGGTGGGG
Source organism: Bacteroidota bacterium (assembly GCA_023436425.1). Classification (GTDB taxonomy): domain Bacteria; phylum Bacteroidota; class Bacteroidia; order Chitinophagales; family Chitinophagaceae; genus Flavisolibacter. Next base: position 4,384 of record JAEZJD010000249.1, read on the forward strand.
ATAAAGAAGCATACCAATACCTGCAACCAATTCTTGAAGCCGTCGCTGCTAAAGCTGACGGAAAACCCTGCGTCGCTTACATGGGGAACGGAGCCGCCGGCCATTATGTGAAGATGGTGCATAACGGCATTGAATATGCGATGATGCAGATGATCAGCGAAGCATACGACATTATGCGCAGAGGAGCGGGCTACAACAACGAAGACCTTCATGTAATTTTCCACAAATGGAACAATGAGCAACTTCACTCATACCTGGTGGAGATTACGGCTGAAATCTTTAGAACGTTAGATGATGAAACGGAACAAAAAAACGATTACCTCGTAGATCATATTCTTGACCAGGCGGGAGCGAAAGGAACAGGAAAATGGACATCGCAGGATGCAATGGATATTTCGGTGCCGCTACCGACAATTGACATGGCTGTTGCAATGAGAGATCTGTCCATTTACAAAAAGGACAGAACTGAAGCAGCACGTATCTACAAATCTTCAACTAAGAAAATCACGGAGCCATCGCAAACCCTGATACAAGAATTAGAGGACGCATTATACTTCGGGTTTGTTGTTGCTTATGCGCAGGGGCTAAGCATACTGGCAAAAGCTTCCGACGAATACAAGATGGAAATTCCTCTGCCTGACGTTGTGAATGTTTGGAAAGCGGGCTGCATCATCCGCTCTTCTATCTTATACGAAGCCGAAAAAGCTTTTGCCGAAAACGCCTCACTGCAAAATATTTTGCTGAATCCGCAAATTGCAGCTCTCATAAAAAGCAAACAAGCCGCAGCACGCAAAATAGTCACACTTTCCGTCGATGCGCATATTCCGGCAGCAGGCATCAGCAGTGCAGTCGCCTATTTAGATGCTTACTGCAGCGAACGGCTGCCGACAAATCTAATTCAAGCGCAGCGAGATTTCTTCGGCGCCCACACATATAACCGCATTGATAAAGAAGGTGTTTTCCATACGGAATGGAATGTGTCCGGCGAATGAAAAAGTAGGAGATTGCTTCATAGTCTTTCAAGAAATTAAGTTAACATGCCAACGAATCAACCCTCAAGTTCTGTTCGTCCCACAGTAATATTCATCTTTGGCGGCAGCGGCGATCTCACCTATCGCAAACTTCTTCCCGCGTTGTACAACTTGTACATTGATAACTACCTTCCAAAAAAATTCCAAATAGTTGGCGTTGGCAGATCAGAATATTCTAATACCAGCTATAAAAACTATTTGAAAAAAGGTGTCACAGAGTTTTCGAGGAGAAAAGATGAGATCACCGCAACATGGAAAGAGTTTTCACAACATATCGAATACAGAAAAGCAGACCTCGAAGCAGCAAGCACATATAAAAAATTTTCCGTCCGCATTTCTCAATTGGAGAAGGAATGGGGCGAAAAAGTGAATACTGTTTTTTACATGTCGGTGGCACCGCAGCTTGCACCAAAGATTGCCGTGTTGCTTCATGAGGCAAAGCTTACTAACGATCCTTCACGCTCCAGAATGGTTTTCGAAAAGCCGTTTGGGCACAATCTGCAAAGTGCAAAAGAGCTGAACAAGCTACTTGGTAAAATGTTTAAGGAGGAACAGATCTACCGCATTGATCATTTTCTTGGCAAGGAAACAGTACAAAATATTTTGGCACTGCGTTTTGCTAACGCACTTTTTGAACCGCTTTGGAACCGGCACTACATCGATCATATACAAATCACAGCTGCCGAATCTATCGGGGTGGAAAATCGCGGTTCTTATTACGAGCAGTCAGGCGCTTTGAGAGATATGGTTCAAAACCATATGCTGCAACTGCTTTGTATGATTGCGATGGAAGCTACGGTATCGTTCGAAGCAGACGAAATCAGAAACAAAAAGCTGGATGTGCTGAAAGCCATTCGTATTTGGCAAAAAGAAGAGGTACATCAAAATGCCATTCGCGGACAGTACGGTGAAGGCTGGATGAATGGAGAAAAGGTGAAAGGTTACCGCAAGGAAAAGAACGTGTCCGAAACCTCGCCCGTCGAAACGTTTGCCGCGGTAAAATTCTACGTAGAAAACTGGCGCTGGGAAAATGTGCCTTTTTATGTGCGTACCGGCAAGGCATTACATTCCAAATCCACGCTAATTACCATTCAGTTCAGGGATGCACCTCAGTATGCTTTTCCGGTAGAAGCTGGTGAAACATGGCGCCCAAACAGGCTGGTGATCAGCATTCAGCCCGACATGGAAATCAGACTTCGCTTTCAGGCAAAGCAGCCCGGCCCTCAAATGATTTTACAACCGGTCGATATGGTTTTCAGTTATGCAGACGCTTACGGGAATAATCATCCGGAGGCGTACGAAACCTTGCTCGAAGATGTGATTGAAGGAAATGCCACTTTGTTCATGAGAGGCGATCAGGTGGAAACTGCGTGGGAGATCATCGAACCGATTTTGCAAGCGTGGCAATCACGTCCACCTGTTGACTTTCCGAATTATTCGCCCGGCACCTGGGGGCCGGAAGATGCCGAAGCTTTGATTGCAAAAGACGGGCGTCACTGGGCGATGCTCCCGGTGGATGCAGAATAAATATTATTGTCGTTGTTTTGCTGCTTAATCTTTTTCGCTCTGATGAAAAACTGGACCAACGTTTTTTTTGCCCTCCTTTCTCTTATATTTTTTGCATGTGGTGAAAACCCACGGCCAACAGCCCCGGTACCGAAGCCGAACATAAGGCTTAGGGATTCTGCGCTGCAGTCGCAACAACGGGCAAATCCCTATGCTCCCGTTGATGTTTCGCCAATGGATATGGCCTATCTACCGCCTGATTATCCCGTGCTGGAGATGAGAAAAAAAGCAGCTACGCTGCCGGTAGCAAGAGTCATATACAGTCGTCCGCACCGGCAAGGGCGATCAATTTTTGGAGAGCTGCTGAAATATGGTGAGCCGTGGAGATTAGGCGCGAACGAAGCCACGGAAATCGAGTTTTTTCAGCCGGTCACAATTCAAAACAAAAAAATAAATAAGGGCCGGTACGTACTTTACTGCATTCCTAACGAAGAACACTGGACAATCGTTTTCAATACCAATTTATTCACGTGGGGATTAACGCCTGATCCGGCAAAAGATGTTTTTAAGTTTGAAATTCCGGTCGAGCGAACATCAAGCACGATCGAGTACTTCACAATGGTATTTCGCCCCAAAGAGCATTCAGCAGATTTGCTGATGGCATGGGAAAATTTTGTTGCACGACTGCCTATTCAATTTTAAATCATGTGCGGAATTGCAGGCATTGTTTCAACCGACCCAAAATATATTTCAGAAGCACCGTTGCATGCCGCTATAGACTCGCTTCAACATCGCGGACCTTTGCAAAAAAACTTTTGGAAGAACAGCGCCGGAACAGTTTCGTTCGGTCACGCCCGACTTTGTATTCTCGATTTGAGCGCTGCCGCTGCGCAGCCGATGCACTGGAATGACCGCTATACAATCATTTACAATGGCGAGGTTTACAACTACATCGAAATAAGAACTACGTTAGAACAAAAAGGATTTCGATTTCAGTCGCAATCGGACACTGAAGTGGTGCTTGCAGCTTACGCAGCATTCGGCTCCAGTTGTGTGCAATACTTCGATGGCATGTTTTCTCTTGCCATTTGGGATGAGCAGGAGCAAATCATGTTCGCTGCGAGAGACCGATTCGGTGAAAAGCCCTTCTTTTTTTCTTATGATGAAAGTACACTGGTATTCGCATCGGAAATGAAAGCCCTTTGGAAACTTGGCGTCAGCAAAGAAGTGAATAATGCTCTCTTGTATAATTTTTTGTCGATCGGCTACACCTCTAATCCAGCCGACCCTCAGGAGACATTTTTTTGCAACATCAAAAAACTTCCTGCCTCCTCATACCTAATTTATTCCTTCCAAGAAAAAAGACTGACGATCGAAAAATACTGGCAAGTCTATCCGGAAGTAAACACCCAAATGACATCAACCGAAGCTGTAGAAAACTTTAAGCAACTTTTTGCCGCTTCCATAAACAAGAGATTGCGAAGCGATGTATCAATCGGCACAAGCCTGAGCGGCGGGTTAGACAGTTCATCTATTGTAGCGTTCTGCGAAAACGAATCGTCAGATCAGTACACGCATAAGTGCTTCACGGCTTCGTTTGAAGGCTTTGAAAAAGATGAGACAAGGTATGCCGCGGCCGTGGCCCGGCGGTTTAACCTTCAGCATTTTACCACAACAATTAGCGGTACAGAACTGCCGTATTTGATGGACGAGGTTTCCTATTATCAGGAAGAGCCGTTTACATCTGCCAGCATATTAGCGCAGTACAAAGTGTACCAATGTGCGAAGCAAAATGGAGTAACGGTATTGTTGGATGGTCAGGGCGCAGACGAAATTTTAGCCGGATATCATAAATATTATAAATGGTATTGGCAAAACCTATTCATAACAAATCGAAAACGCTTCAATAGTGAGCTGCAGTTCGCAAAAAACCTGGGAGTAAAAGAGCGGTTTGGTTTTGCAAATAAGATTGCTGCCTTTTTCCCACAGTTTGCAGCAAGCTTGCTGCAAGGGAGAAAAGAAAAACAAGCATTTAAAAATCCACTCCTGAACCGTGAATTTGCTTTTGCGCAGAAGAAAAATTTATACTACTCGCTCCCCAACGACTTCGATTTGAACTCAGCTCTTTATTACAACACGTTTGTAAATGGACTGGAAGAGTTGCTGCGTATGGCAGATCGCAACAGCATGGCACACACCACAGAGGTTCGACTGCCATTCCTTAGCCATCATTTAGTTGAATTCTTATTTTCTCTTCCTGCGGACTTCAAAATACATGCAGGCTGGACGAAGTGGTTGTTGCGGAAATCCACCGAACAAATACTTCCGCCTGAAACAGTTTGGCGACTGGATAAGGTCGGTTTTGAACCGCCGCAAAAACGGTGGATGCAAAACAAAACAGTGCAGGATGCGGTACAGGAAGGGAAAAGAACATTAGTCGCAAACGATATATTGAGCAAATCAACACTTGAACAGCCTGTATCTCCTAATGATGCACATGCAGCGAACAACTTCGATTGGAGATTTTGGAGCGCATCGTATTTGTTCCGGTAAGGTCCTTCGATTTTCGCCATCTTTGTGCTCCCAAAATTTTGTTTACAATGAAAGACGGCACTAAGTATATCCATGCTGGAATGGAGCCCGATCCAAGCACGGGAGCTATTATGACGCCTATCTACCAAACTTCAACTTTTGTGCAGGAAGCGCCTGCGCAAAACAAAGGATATGAATATGCACGCAGTCAAAACCCTACCAGAACAGCGCTGGAAAAAGCTTACGCCGAAATTGAGAACGGCAGATTTGGGCTGGCATTTAGTAGCGGTGTCGGTGCAACAGATGCGGTGCTGAAATTGCTGGAGCCGGGCAATGAAGTGATTTGCGGCAACGACATGTACGGCGGTACTTATCGGTTGTTCACTAAAGTATTTGAAAAGTTTGGTATCAGATTTCACTACGTAAACATGCAACAGGCCGAAACTGTTCGGGAACACATCAACGGCAACACAAAGCTTATTTGGGCGGAGACACCAACCAATCCATTAATGAACATCTGCAATATAGCAGCTCTGGCGAAGATGGCGAAGGAGAAGAACATTCTTCTCTGTGTTGACAATACGTTCGCATCACCATACCTGCAAAACCCTCTTGATCTCGGTGCTGACATCGTGATGCACTCCGCAACAAAATACCTTGGTGGACATAGCGACGTAATCCAGGGTGCACTGATGATGAATGATCAAAAGTTGCGTGATGATTTGTATTTCATTCAAAAAAGCTGCGGTGCAGTTCCTGGTCCGCTCGACTGCTTTTTAGTGCTTCGCGGTATAAAAACTTTGCACTTGCGCATGCAGCGGCACTGCGAAAACGGAAAAGCCATTGCCACGTACCTGCGCAATCATCCTAAAGTGGCAAAGGTTTACTGGTGCGGATTTGAGGATCATCCGAATTATGAAATAGCAAAGAAGCAGATGCGTGATTTTGGCGGCATGATGAGTTTCGAATTGAAAAACGACAGTGTCGATGAAGCCAAACGTGTACTTTCATCTACTAAGCTTTTTTCCCTTGCAGAAAGCCTTGGCGGTGTAGAATCTCTCATCAATCACCCCGCATCTATGACGCATGCGTCTATTCCGAGAGAAGAAAGAATAAAAAACGGATTGAGCGATTCGCTGATACGTCTGAGTGTCGGCATCGAAGATGCAGAGGATCTTATAGACGATTTGAAACAGGCAATTGGCTGATGGATGAAGAAAAATTTGCTTGATCCTTCCTCTGTACAAATTTTAATTGAGCGGGTACAAAATCTCACTCCAGACAAACAACCATTATGGGGCACGATGAATGCTACTGAAATGCTTGTGCATTGCAACACGATACATGCGTACCTGCTTACTCCGTCTGCTGGCGAATCAAAACCCAAGACTTCGCTTAAACAACTGTTGATAAGATGGGTTGTGCTGTATGTACTTCCATCCTATCCCAAAAATGCTGAAGCACCAAAACAGCTGAAAACAAAAGGCAACGCCTCCAGTGCCATATTTACGAATGAAAAAACAACTTTCATCCATTTGTTGAATCAGTTTGCAGCTCACAAAAATCCGATAGCACATAATCATCCTTATTTTGGCCGGCTTAGCACGCATCAGTGGGGACTTGCTATGTGGAAACATACAGACCACCATTTGCGGCAGTTTGCAGTTTAGTCATCCGATCATAACCTTATTTTTGCTGCCACCATGCAAACCGATTTTTTAGTAATAGGATCAGGCATAGCAGGATTAACGTATGCGCTAAAGGTGGCACAACGCTTTCCCGATCGGCAGGTCATGATAATCACCAAAGCATCTCCGGACGAAACGAACACCAAGTATGCACAAGGAGGAATTGCTGTAGTTAATGACCTTGAAAACGATTCATTTGAAAAACACATCGAAGACACGCTGATTGCAGGCGATGGCCTTTGCAACAAAGCTGTTGTAGAAATAGTGGTGAAAGAAGGCCCAGCAAGGATCAATGAAATTATTGCGTGGGGTGCACGGTTCGATAAGGACGCAGAAGGAGATTTTAAACTCGGCAAAGAAGGTGGACACTCGGAATTTAGAATTTTACATCATAAGGATGTAACAGGCAAAGAGATGGAGAGAGCATTGCTCGAAGCAATTCACAGGACAAAAAATATTTCTGTTGTTCATCATTGCTTTGTTATTGATATTATAACACAACATCATCTTGGTTATCTCGTCACCAAATCTACTCCCGATGTCAGTTGCTATGGTGTGTACGTGTTAAACGCCAACAGCAACCGCATTGAAAAAATTTTATCAAAAGTCACGTTGCTTGCGACAGGAGGCAATGGTCAGGTATATCGCACCACAACGAACCCTTACATTGCTACCGGTGATGGTGTTGCCATGGCCTACCGCGCAAAAGGCCGTATAGAAAACATGGAGTTTATCCAATTTCATCCAACGGCGCTATATGAATCCGGTAAACGCGGGCAAGCTTTCCTGATCACTGAAGCTGTTCGTGGTGATGGAGGAATTTTGCGAAATGCCAAGGGTGAGGCATTCATGGAGAAGTATGATGCACGAAAGGATTTG
>JAEZJD010000010.1 GCA_023436425.1 Bacteroidota bacterium
GGAAGTGCATTGTCCAACGAAGCAAAAGCAAACGCCTACATCACTATTCCGGGATTGCGCGGAATGCCTGCGAAAGAAATCAGTGTAAAAAATCTTGCGAATATTATTCAGGCAAGAATGAGTGAGATACTCGACTTTGTTACCTATCATCTGAAGCAAGTGGGTCTTGATAACAAAATGCTCAACGGCGGTATTATTCTCACCGGTGGCGGTTCGCAATTGAAGCATATCATTCAGTTGACAGAATATGCAACCGGGTTGAATGCAAGAATAGGTTTGCCAAACGAACACCTGGCTGCCGGACATATTGAAGAATTGGCGAAGCCAACCTATGCTACATGTCTTGGTTTGATTTTGAAAGGCTACGACGATTACGAACATAATAGAAAGCAATTCGAACGCACATTCAAAGAAGTGGCAGTGCCGGAAGGCTTGAGGAAATCTGAAGATGAAATGGTTGTTGAAGAAGAACTTCCGCTGAATCCCGGCCCAAGAAAGCCGCTTTCTAAGTTCTGGGAAAAATTTAAATACAGCCTTATAGATGTGTTTAAAGAAGAAGAAGACCAGAAGTTCAGCTAAGCATCAATAACCCATTAAATCAACGATGTAAACTCAAAATCTATGATCCACTTTGATTTGCCAAAAGAAAAATCATCAATAATAAAAGTCATCGGCATCGGCGGTGGCGGCAGCAATGCTGTCAACCACATGTACAGTCAAAACATTGAAGGTGTAAACTTCATCATCTGCAATACAGATGCACAGTCGATTGCACAAAGCAAGGTGCCGAATAAAGTGCAACTCGGCCCACACCTCACCCAGGGCTTGGGAGCTGGCGCCAATCCGGAAATCGGCCGTCAGGCTACAGAAGAGTCGCTGGAAGAAATCAAGCGTATTTTGGAAGTGAATACCAAAATGGCGTTCGTTACTGCAGGCATGGGTGGCGGCACAGGAACAGGAGGAGCGCCCATCATTTCAAAAATTTGTAAGGACCTTGGTATTCTTACCGTCGGCATTGTCACCACACCATTTGCTTATGAAGGAAAGAAAAGAATTCAGCAAGCGGAGGAGGGAATAAAAACATTGAAGCAATACGTTGACACACTGCTTGTGATCAGCAATGATAAACTGCGTCATCAGTTTGGTAATTTAAAAATGCGTGAAGCATTTGCGAAAGCTGATAATGTACTTGCCACTGCTGCAAAATGTATCACGGACGTAATCAACAGCACGGGTCAGATAAATGTTGACTTTGCAGATGTGTGCACCGTGATGAAGAATGGTGGTGTAGCCATCCTGGGAAGTGCAGCATGCAGCGGCGAAGACCGTGCGCAAAGAGCCATTGAAGAAGCATTAAGTTCTCCACTATTGAATGACAATGACATTCGTGGTGCTAAATGGATTCTTATCAATATTAACTCTGCAGAAGGTGAAAACGAATTCACCATGGATGAAGTGGAGATCATTCAGAATTATTTGCTGACACAGGCCGGAGAAAATACGGACGTAATACTGGGACTGGGCTACGATAATACGCTTGGCGACAGTGTAGGAATTACCTTAATCGCTACAGGCTTCGAACACAAAGATCCGTTTACAAAAAGAGAAGTAATAAAGCCCGAACCAAAAGAAGAGAAGATTCTCATGGTTCTTGGTGAAGAACCGGTAAAAGAAGTTCCGAAGATAATTGTGGAGCAAAAGATCGATCTTCTATCTCCAACGCTGACGGAAGAACTCATGGAATTTGAGCAGCCAATAGAAGTAGCTCCGGTTCGGCACGAACAAGAATTAACGCTGACGCTGAACTTTGATGAACCCCGCCCGGTAGAACCACAGGAAGCGGAAAAAGAAATTACAGGACCGCTGAAACTTACCATCAAGGACGAACCACCTGTTGTAGATGAAGACAAAAAAGAGCTGGAAAAGAAAAAAGAGTGGCTTGACAACAGGTTTGAAGAACTGCGTCAATCAATTTTAGGGGCTTCATCCAAATCAAACGAAACCACACAGCAAAATACTTCCTCGCCGTCTGCAGCGGCAGGAGGCTATCTGGCCAGACCATCCAATATTTATGCAGAGTCAAAACCGGAAGTATCTACTTCTAAACCTGTTGAAGAACCGGTTCGACCACCGGTTGCAAAAGTGGAGCAGGAAGAACTGTTCGACATGCAACTGGTGATACGCAACGACATTCCGGCGGCGGATGCGCCACAAGTGCAACAGCAACAAACTGAACCTCCGGCTGAGGAGCCAACTATGTTGGACGAAGCTGAATTGCAAAAGCAGCGACAGGCAGAGAGATTGCAAAAATTGCGAAATCTGTCATTCAACATCAACGCTGCTGATCCAAATGCAGAATTTGAAGCTGTTCCGGCTTACATCCGCCGCAACATGGAATTGTACAACACTGCTTCCACGGTTGAGAATTTTTACAGCAATTATACCGTGAAGCCCGATGGAAAAAACAGTGCTACCATCAGCACCATTAATACATTTCTGGAAGGAAAAAAACCTGATTAGCGACTTGTCGAAGCCGTTCCCATGAAGCGATAAAAAGGCTCGTGTTTTTAGTTGTTAACCCTCCCGTTTTCGGGAGGGTTTTTTATTGCAGAAAACTAGGGTTGTGAAGAAACATCGTTGAACTGACGAATGTCTGAATTTCCGACGGAGGAGGAAAGCAACCAACGTAAGCAACTGTATTGGATTTCCTGCTAACGGTAAACGGCTTGCTGCTTTGTGTGAATTTTTATTCGTCATCCTCACAACTGAAGTCGATTATATAAGCACAGTACAAAGTACATTCTTCTGTTCACCTGCGTTCGATCAGCCGGAACTGAAGCCGACAGCGAAACTATCGTTTGTTCACTTTCGTTGGAAACAATATTTATTTATAATTAGCGGCAATTCTCCTGCCGATTAGAATATATATCAGTCCAGCAATACTGCTAAAAAATATAAACGCAAGTGTCCACATAGTTTTTTTAGTGTGGTCAATTCGTTTAGAAATTCGGACTTCATAAATGGCTGTCACTATAAACACAATTGAAGCAATAATGCCGATAGTCAACCATGTGTCAGCACCTTCAGAATGAGTGATTTTCAGATAAGCTCCTATAAGAGTAAGAATGAAGCTGCTGATAAAACTTGTTTTTACAATGATTCCTAATTTCATATTTATCCAATTTGGTCGTTTGAAGCTTATATGTGTTTAAAGGCGTCTTTCAAATTCACCGCTATACTTCCTGTTCGAATTATTTATCATGCTATAAAAAGTATCTAAGATTTTTGACCTACTCTGTTTGCATCAAGAGCTGTTTCCAAAGGTGGCGTGCTAACGTTAAACGGCTTGGCGTTGTGGCGGTATTCTGTGTTCCGTCTGACCACAACTGAAACCGAATGATGAACTAATGTACAAGTTTATTTCCACTGCTCAATAGCGTTTGGTCAAGCTGGATATATAGTACAATAGTGAAACTGTTGCTGATGCTGCGTTGGGTCAGCCGCCATAACGCCAAACCGATGTTATAGCCCGTTTTTCTTTCTTTCGTTCAGGACATCTATTAAAAAATCACACAGTGTCATTGTAGAATTTACTGCAAGTTTCGCATGATGTCGCTTTGTTTTGAATTTGTTTGCATGTCTATCACCAGCGTTGTTGCTTATACCTGCAAGTCCGTTTATAGTGGTGTCTAACCCAGATAGGATTTGGAAAACGTATTCAGGGACTTCATCTTTTTTAAGGTCAAGTCTAAGGGCTTTCTTGGCTCTTGTCCACAGATTAATTACGTTACCGTCATTCTTTACTTCAGTATTTTCAACAGTTTCAATGACATGAATTAAAACAGCTTCGCAAAGTGTCCTTGCGTTAGTAATTGCGCCGTTGAAGTCGTCTGTTGAAATCTTTTGCTGGCACTTTTCAATTTGTTCGCTCACAAATTCATGCCCTATGGTTGATACTGTCTCTGGCTCAATAAAGTTACCCTGGATGTCAGCTATTTTATGAGTGTGTCCTTTCTTGATAAGGGCAAAACCATCATACTTTATGAGCTGATTGATTTCAGCAACCAGTTCTTGAACCATTTCTTCGTTACCACCATATCGTCTTGGGTCAACGTATTCTTCTAAAATTTTTTTGAGCCTTGGTGTGCCGTTGCTTTCTACAATTTTCTCCGTAGAGTATTTCCAGCGTGAAGGAAAACCTTCTCCGTAAACATCGTCAAAACCACACTCATTATAAAAGTCAACAAGTTTAGGTCCTGATAAATACGGCGCTTTTGGAGTGTCACCCGCAATGAGTGTTCCTAACTGCTTTGTTACTTTATTTGAAATTTTCACTTTCTTTTGGTGGTCGTCTTAAAATGGGCTATAACTCATAAATATACGAAACCCCAATCTGCTTAGAATGCTGATTTTCATCAGCTTCCGTTTTCGTTTTTTTGTGTTGCGTTGTCATGATACAACGAAAAACGAAATTACCATTTCAGCCTGTCCAGTGGGCTTTCGATCTTCGCTATGCCCTTTTTGCTTACATGTGTGTAGCGCATAGTAGTCTTTACTGAGTTGTGTCCTAACAGCTCCTGTATATAGCGCAAATCTGTTCCTGATTCGAGCAGGTGAGTGGCGTAGCTATGGCGAAGCGTGTGGGTGCTTCCCGTTTTCCTGATCCTTGCCTTTTCCTTCGCTGCCTTGAGAATTATCTGAATGCTCCGGGTGCTGTAAACGCCCCCACCTGTGCCTTCGAATAAATATTCTTTTGGTTTGTATTTGCTGTAGTACTGCCGCAGGGTTTCCAGCAGCTTTTTGGAAAGAGGCACCATTCTGTCCTTCTTGCCTTTGGCTCCATGTAGATGCATCATCATTCTTTTGCTGTCTATATCATTCACTTTAAGATTTACAATTTCGCTTACACGCAAACCAGCAGAATACCCTGTCATTACTATAGCCCTGTGCTTAAGGTTGTCAATTTTTTTAAGCATGTTTACAACTTCTTCTTCTGCAAGAATGGGGGGAAGCTTGATAGGTTTTTTAGGTCGTGGCACATCATAATACATCTTAGGCTTTCGCAGCACATTTTCAAAATAAAACTTAATTGCATTTATGGCTGTATGCACCTGTGCTTCTGAACAACCTTGCTTTTCTATAAGCCACAACAAATAACTCTGGAGTTGCTGTTTCTTTAGGTCATCTACATTCTTCTTACCCAACAATCGAAGCAACCGACGAAATTCGTTGCAGTAATTTCTTACCGTGTTTGAACTGTACATTTTAAGTACCAGCATATTTCTGAAAGCTTCCAATGCCCGGGAGTTGTTTTCATTCAGGGAATGATTGAAAATCATTAAAGCCGTGGAAGGATTGATCTTTTCATTTGCCGCGGCAACAGCCCTTCTTTGCTGGAGATAGTGTTTCAGCAACTTATTGTCAATACCCGCAAGCCCCTGCAGTTGCTTTATGAGGTGATCATAGTCGTATTTCGTGCAGGGTATATACCAACACGAGAATGTGCGACTCCATTTAACCTTAGGAAGTCGTCTTACAAGATCATTCAACTTTTTATTATTGGTAAAAAGCAGAGCGATACTCTCTTGGCCTCTGTGCATCAGGGGCTGCAACGTGATAGTCATTGCTCCAATTTAAGAAAGAACCGTTTCACTTCCGCGACATTCTCGCCAGCATATCTTCGAGGTTGTTCAGCGACATGGTGATTCCCTTCGTAAAGCCATCGAGTATGCTCTCCATTCTTTCGAGAGATTCATTAAAAATGTTGATGTCCACTTTCGTTTTTCCATTTTGTTCGGTGAACGTGTGGTCCCATTCGGAGCCGGGTAGTTGTGGATTTTCATCTTTATCAGCAAACGCATTGTACATTTTAAAGTTGGTTTTCGGAGTAATGGATGTGTACTCCTGCAGTGACCATCGCTCCTGCCCGTCGGGAGTGACCATAGCGTAAAAGCGTTTGCCGCCAACTCTAAAGTCCTGGTACTTTGTTTTGGCAGTCATTGGTTTTGGCGGCAGCCATTGGTCCAGCAATTCATGTTTGGTAAAAGCATCCCAAACCAGTGGGAGTTCAGCGTCAAATTCCCGTGTGATGTACACCATTTTTGCTGCTTTGTCAACAGTAAACTCGAATAGCAAATCGTTTGTCATTTTTTCTGTTTTTTAATAGTTGATAATACATTGTCCAATTGATTGAAGCGTGTCTCCCACAGCTTCCTGTATTGGCTGAGCCATTTGTCAATCTCCTTCATTTTTTCAATTTGCAGGGAATAATAAATTTCCCGGCCGTTCTGTTCCTGTTTCACCAATTCGCATTCCGTTAGTATGCGCAGGTGTTTTGAAATTGCCTGCCTTGTTGTGTGGAAGTTTTCTGCAATGGCATTTGGCGTCATCGCCTGAAGGGCGATTAAAGCGATGATTGCCCGCCTTGTCGGGTCAGCGATTGCCTGAAAAATATCTCTGCGCATAAAATAAGGTAATGAAACCGTTCGGTTGCAAATATATGTGCAACTTATTGGTTTCGCAATTTTTTCTGCACTTTTTTAATTGAAACAAAAAACCCAGCGCAGAGGCTGGGTTTTCCTGGAAAGTGTTTCCTATCATCTTGGATTTAAAGCAAGGTCAATTCTCTTGTCCAAATCCATCAGGTGGTATCTGGTCATTGTATCCCCTGTTCTCGGGATAGCAGCACGAATTTCTTTTTGCAAATCCATCAGGTGCCCTCTTGCGAGAGAAGGTATGTCCGAATTTCGGGTATTTGGTCCGAAGCTAATGGTTATTCCTCCTGCGCTCTGCGGGGCAGGTGCGGGTGCCGTTGGCAACAATGCAATCATTCTATCCACATATACTTTTTGAAGATTTCTGCGGGTCATACTCACGTTTCTGCCTGTGCGCAGTTCACTCCAAATTCCATTTTTTAAATCTGTGAGCAATTCCGTTACGGGATATGTTTTCGCACCGAAACGATATTGCATTTCCAGCATGTGTGCCAATCGCGATGCGGAGAGAACGCTACTCAAAATGTTTGCCTGAACGTTGCCTACACTATTTGTTGTGGGATCAGAAATTTTATTGAGAATGTTTGGATCAAGCAGCCACTCGGGCGTGGTAAACAATTGCTGATTCAACCAGCGTACAGCATCCTTTTGCATGCTGCGGGGCGTTGGTTCGTACACGTTTCCGTTCTCTTCTATGCTCTTGAAGGTTTCATAAACACCACCAATGTTTCGCACTACATGGTTGGCATACCGTTGAAACTGACCGCCTATTTGATTATACATCTGTGCCAGGTTCTGATAACGGTCACCTTCTTCTTTGGTCCACTCAGGCAAGTTTTTCATGATGCGCTGCAAATTTTTGATTCCGTAGCTGCTCGCAAGCATCGCATTATCTCCCAAATCTTCTGTTTGTGCCCGTGGATCGAAGTTGCCAAATCCTTCGCCGCCAAACCATAACCTTGGATTTTTGCTTAATCTGTCAACGATCAATTTGTTGCTTTCTTTTCTATCTTCTTCTTCCGACTTGTCCGTCCATCGATAGCCCCATTCAATAGCCCACTCGTCGTACTCCCCAATGCGCGGGTAAATACCTGCTCTGCTTATGTTGTCTTCGGGCTGCGCCACATAATTGAAACGTGCGTAGTCCATAATGGAAGCGGTGTGCCCGTGCTCTTCTACCCACTTTTTGTCGCGCAGCTTCTCCACCGGCGTTTTGCTGCTGCTTCCCATGTTGTGGCGCAAACCAAGCGTGTGTCCTACTTCATGTGAAGAAACAAAGCGAATGAGATCGCCCATCAGTGCATCATCGAAAACCATTTTTCTTGCGCCGGGATCAATGGCTGCCGCCTGAACAAAATACCAGTTTTGCAAAAGCAACATCACGTTGTGATACCAACCAATATGGCTTTCTAAGATTTCTCCCGTTCTCGGGTCATGCACTTCCGGGCCATATGCGTTGGGAATTTCACTTGCGAGATAGCGGATAGCAGAAAAGTTTGCCGCTTCAAGACTCATGGTAGAATCCTGCGGCCATTCTTTTCCAACAATTGCATTTTTAAAACCTGCTTTTTCAAATGCTTTTTGCCAATCGTTGATACCCTGTATCAGGTAAGGCTTCCATTTGGTTGGCGTTGCAGGATCTACATAGTACACAATTTGTTTTTTGGGTTCCACCAGCTCGCCACGCTTGTATCTTGCCACGTCTTCAGCCTTTGGCTCCAGCCTCCACCGAATGATGTATGTTTCTCTTTTTGCTCTTTGTGTTGTATCGAAAAATTCGGTTACCTGGTCAGCAAAATATCCGACCCGTGGATCGAAGAAACGGCGCTTCATCGGCTGATCGGGTAAGCGAATAAAAGACGTGTTTACCTCAATTGTCACCGCTCCTGCTGCATAAGCTCCCGGCAATGTTTGTCCCTGTGGAACGGGCGATGCTCCAAAAGACATCGGAGGATTAGAGGTGAACGTTTTTACCGTTCTTATTTCAGTATTGTTTTGAAATGATCGAATTGTTTCTATGTACGACCGGTCGGCAGCCAGCGCTGAAAGGTTGAGTGCTCTTTTTACTGTGGGGGCAAGGGATACGACCTGATTATCGCCCTTGAAAAAATCGGTGACATCTATTACAACTCCGGTTGTATCGCGATTGAAAGCTACAATTGGGAAAGCAGCGGCGATTGGATCTACGCTGGAATTTTTCACCGCCTGGTAAATTGGCTTTGTGCTGTCGGGTGAAGAAACTATGTTCAGTGTTGTTCTTAAAAACACGCGGTTTTCGGGTCCGCGTTCAAACCGAAGAACATTTTCGTTTGCCTGTTCGCCACCGTAGAGGTTTGCTCCTGCGGCCATGCGAACAAAACGAGTCACGGCAAGAAAGTCTTTGCCAAAAAGCGTATTAGGAATTTCGAAATAATATTTGTCGTCCTGCCAGTGAACAACAATTAAACCTTTTTGTGTGCGCAGTTTTTTTGCATCGAAGAAGGTATTGAAAGGTTTTGGACCTGTCCGTGCTGCGGCGGTTGGCGTTGTGGTTCCTGCAGCTGTAGGGCTCACTGTTCCTGCAGGAGGCATTGTTTGCGCCGTCGGCGGTGCTGTAGCAGTTTTCTTAGTTGTCGTGCAATTTGAAAACGCAAAGGCGACACACGCCATTGAAAAGAATAGCAGAAATTTTCTCATTAATGTTACATTTTTACTAAGCAACTAAGGTAGGCAGTAAGCGTTTACATCCGCAAGTCATTCAAAATTAATTGCAGCCATTCATCCCTACTTTTGCTCCCTTATTTTATGGATCGTAAGGAAAAGATATTGTTGTTTTTGCTGGCGTCAATCAACTTCACCCACATACTTGATTTCATGATCATCATGCCATTGGGTAATTACCTGATGCCGTATTTTCATGTATCCACCCAACAATTTTCTCTTATCGTTTCTGCTTATTCGTATGCCGCATTTGCTACAGGAATTGTGGCTGCTTTTGTCATCGACAATTTTGACCGGAAGAAAAGCCTGCTGTTCGGCTATTCAGGATTTATAATTGGTACAGCACTTTGTGGCTTTGCTCCTTCTTATCAGTTTTTAATCGGCGCCAGAATTTTAGCGGGTTTGTTTGGCGGACTGATAGGAGCGCAGGTTCTCTCCATTGTTGCAGACACTTTTTCTTATGAGAAAAGAGGCAGAGCAATGGGTTACCTGATGGCTGCTTTTTCGCTGGCATCAGTTATCGGTGTGCCTCTGAGTTTGTATATCGCAAATATTTTCAGCTGGCATGCTCCCTTTCTCATGGTAGCGGGTTTGGGTGTTGTGCTGATTCCTTTAACTTTCAAATTTATTCCGCCGGTTCGGGGTCATATCGACAACGCATCCGAAAGAAAGGCTTCGGCCGCTTTGAAAATTATTTTCAGTAGAAAAAGCACGCTCGCTGCACTTGCGCTTTCTGCATCTCTGTTCTTTGGCCATTTTTTAATCGTTCCGTTCATTAATCCCTACATGGAATTCAATGTAGGATTTACAAAAAATGAAATACCGCTTACGTATGCCGTAGGTGGGGTTGCCACTTTGTTTTCTGCGCCTTTTTTTGGTAAAATGGCTGACAGGATTGGTAAGATGAAAGTGTTTGTCTTTTGCTCATTGCTGACACTACCTTTTGTTTACTTCATAACGAATATGCCGGCAATACCATTTTACTACGTGTTAATTGTAACCGGCGCCTGGTTTGTTTCAGCAAATGGTCGGTCAATAGCGGCGCAGGCCATGATCAGCAACGTGATTGAATCCCGCTACAGAGGAAGCTTTATGAGTATAAATTCATCTTTTCAACAACTGTTTGTAGGCAGCGCATCTTTTATTGCAGGTTTTATTGTTACAAATGATTCTGTTACCAAGAAAATCTTTCACTACCATTGGGTAGGATACTTGAGTATTGCAGCTTTAAGTCTTTCTATTCTCATGGGGCTCCGGCTGCGTAAACTCACAATCGTATAATTCACGCTACAAGCGGTTCAGTGCCGCGACTCCCGAAATTGGAGACCTGTTATTAAAATTACCTTTGAACAGTGCAGGAGCATCGCATTATTTTGTTTGATGGAGTTTGCCAGTTCTGCAACTCGGTAGTCCACTTCGTCATTCGAAACGACAAGAGGCAATTGTTTCGATTTGCTCCGCTGCAATCCGCAGCAGGTAGTCAGCTTCTAAAAAAATTTGATTTATCAACTGAGAAATTCGACAGTTTCATATTGATTGAAGGAGATCAGGTTTACACCAAATCAACAGCGGCTATTCGTGTGTTGAAGCAGTTGCCATTTCCCTTTGCTGCCGCTGTGGTCTTCACAATCGTTCCGCTTTTTCTGCGCAATGCTGTTTATGATGTCGTGGCACATAATCGCTACAGGTGGTTCGGCAAACGAGATGCATGCATGATACCCAATCCCGATGTACGATCGAGATTTCTGGATTAATACCGGTTGGCTGCTTCACAACATAGATTACTTCACTACGCGGTAAACAGGATACTGCATGTATGCAGGTTCCAAATAAGGAGAGTTTTGATAGATAAAATTTAACTGAGCCTGTGCGCTTTTAGCAAAGGTTGAATCAGTTGTTCTTCGCTGTTCCAGCTTTTGTTTAACCTCCGGATGTGTTTTCAAAAATTCAGCAGCCGTTTCTTCAAACACATAATTGGAAAACCCTTCTTTTTGACCAAGAATCGGATCGAAGAAGTTCCAGGCGAAATAGCTGTCTTCCGCCTGTGGTTCTAAAGTCTCAATCAAAAAACGATTTCCTTTTTGGTTCAGTGAGATGTAGTAATCGCCTTTTCTGAACGTGAGTGTTTTTAAAGATTTTGAAATCTGCGTATTTGTATTGGGATGATGGCCTTCGTATGGCCGCGCAGACGACTGGTAATTTTCTATCCTGTAGCTTTCAACAACAATCGAACTGTCCCTTGTCAGCCGACGCATCTGAATATCGTTTGCCTGCAGCCGATCAATAACTTTCCACCAGCCTTGAGGAATAATATATGCCACCGGCTTTAAAACCGACAAAGTATCCGCGTAGAAATTGTAAAAAGCGATTTTCTTTTCGTACGGTTTTGAACGGTCGTAATACAGTCGTGGCAATCCGGAAACTTCGCTGGTCTTAAATCCTGATTGATAGCCTTTGTACGTTATTTCAGATGGTTTCGTTCTATCCAGCTTCCATGCAATCGGAAATGAGGATTCCGCGAGCTCTTTCTTCCGGGTTTGCTCACGCAGCTCTGTCATCACTTTGCCGTATCTGCCGGTGAACTCAACAAAGCTTTGCATCATTGCTTTCGTTGCCGCAACCCGCTGAGCATACGGTTTTAGCATGTGCGTTTCAGGAACAAATGAAAAGGTACTCCATAAAGTAGCATATCCGCTGCTGTACCGCGGGCTGTCCCAATATCCGCTCCAACCCCGGTCAACATCGCCTCCAAAATGGTTCACATAAGGAATTAAATCATACCCTTTCTGCTTCATCATTGGGTACAGAGCGGGTTCAAAAACTTTATTCATAAAGTCGCCCATTGCTCCGCCCAGTTTGTTGTGCTGAGACACAAGTAGCGTCATCACGTGCTGATAATCTGCACCGTTGCTCACGTGATTGTCAACAAAAACGTCAGGATCTAAATATTGAAAAATGCGGGAGAAGGTAAATGCGTTTTTGGAGTCTGCTTTTATGAAATCGCGATTCAGATCAAGATTTTGTGCGTTGCCGCGAAAGCCTTTTTCCAACGGACCGTTTTGGTCGATGCGATAGTTTTTGCTTCGGTTCAACGCGCCGCCGATGTTGTAAACCGGGATGAATGCAAGAACTACATTGGAGGGCAATTTGTACTTGTTTTGAACAATATCCCGCACGAGCAACATGCTTGCATCGATGCCATCAGGCTCTCCGGGGTGAATGCCATTGATAATAAAAATGATATTCTTTTTTTTCTGCTTCAGCGAGGCAATATTGAAGTCTTTGTCAGGCGAAACTAAAATAAGATGAAGCGGAAAACCCGCATCGGTCGGACCCATCTCCTGCATCTTCACTATAGCTGATGCAGCATCTAATTTTTTCCACCATGCTATTGCTTCTTCGTACGGCGGCGATTCTAATCCGTTCGATGTTTCGAAGCGGGTGACAAGAGATTGGCTAGAAGACAAAAGCGATGAAAAGAGAAACAAAGACAAAAACAGTTTTCGCATTGGCTAATTTATTCTAATCCACTTTAACGGACACCATCATAAAGTTTTGGTACGGTAAATTTTGTTAACTATATTAGGATACTAAAACTTGTAATATGAAACTGCTCCCCCCCTTCCAAGATCGCTCAGGCAATCGTCATACTGATATGCTCAGTATTCCTCACCCAATGCTCTAAAAAAGATGATAAGTCAGAAGCAACGCAAAAGCGAGAGATTTTAGCTGAACAGGCTCACGCTTTACAAAGTGATAAAAATAATGACTTTCTAAGGCTATTTCAGAGTGTCTCAAAAACTTTTGGCTCGACTAAGGCATCATCTTACATACTGTCGCAGAAAGAAAAACTGAAAAGCTTCAAAACTCCTGCTGAAATTTCGAAAACTGAAGAAGTGCATAAAGTCTCAGATCTTTTGATGAGCGATGAAACCTTTCTAAACAATTTAGCTGAATTTAAGGAGCAACTGTACTTTCTTGAGAGTAAATACAAGATTTCATCATTCACACCGTTGCAGTGGAAAGATTTAATTCGAATGGCACATCAGAACGGGATTTATCTCTTTCCTAAAGCAAAGGCCAAAATTTCGGAGATGTCAAAAAAAAATTATTAACTGAAAATCAAAGTGCAATTTATAGTGATACTCCTTGCGCAGACGGCTATGATGAAATCGAAGCTGAAATTGGTCAAGTTCTTTTTGCGGGTGCATTAGCTTGTGGAGCAAGTGGATTGGCTCTAGTTGGAGGAATATGCTGGATCGGGTTAGCGGCTTATTACGAACTAAGAACCGATTATTTAGAGAACGATTACTGGTGTGAATGTATGATTGTACACTATGGGGCATGCCTCTATTAAAATTATTAAAAATGCAATCGTATACAATTCAAAGAATTCAAGGTATTATCTCTGTCATTGCTTCAGTTGGGCTTGCGATTTTTCTCATAGGTAAGCAGCTTAGACCAGAGGATTACATCATATTAGGTATTTCTTTACTCGCCTTTATTAATGGCATACTTCTCTTAATGGGTAAGATAAAGCGACAGAGGCCAAGTCCCTATTTATCAGGCGCAATTATCGGATTCGTTGGATTTTTTCTCCTCATGGTACTAATTAATCATTTTCAGCATAAAACCAGAGCAAGTGAACTGCGGCAAAAAGAAATAAAAATACAACGATCCATAACGGAAAAAGCACCATGATAGGTGCTTTTTCCATAGTATTTTTTAAAACTGAAAAATTTTAGCCTGTCGCTTTTACATTCTTCGTCAGCTTCCTTTTCAGGTTGTTTGCTTTATTTTTATGAATCACCCCACGCTTGGCAAGCCTGTCGATCATCGAGATCACTTCAGGAAGTTTTTCACCTGCAGCCTTTTTATCTTCCAGGCTTCTTAACTCACGAACGGCATTACGGGTGGTTTTTCCGTAATAACGGTTACGTTCTCTGCGCGTTGCTGCCTGGCGCATATCTTTCTTTGTTGCTTTATGATTAGCCATGAAATCAGAATTTGGTCGGCAAAAGTAAGGCAAAAAGTCAAATGCCATACTATGATTTAGCAGATTTTAAAGTATTCTTCTGAATTGAACCGGTTACCCGAAATAAGACGGAGGTTATGGAAGTCTCTCGCCGCTGGATATTCATACCAATTCCTTAATCTAAACTGCGCTTAACAGTTTTCGGTCGTGCAACCCCTTTGAGCCATTTGAACGATATTTGCAATTCTATTTCAAACACCCTTTCCATGAAGGATTTCTCCTACATTTTAAATGCCCATCCCGCTTATATAGAAGGTTTGTATCAGGACTATCGGCAAAATCCGTCAAGCATTGATCCGGAATACCGGAAATTTTTCGAAGGCTTCGATTTTGCTTTAGCAAACGCCTCCAATGGCAACGGACACTCAGCGGAAGCTGCCGCAAAAGGCGTGATGGTGGGCAACCTTCAGAAAGAATTTGCAGTATACAACCTCATTTTGGCATATAGGAAAGAAGGGCATTTGGTAGCCCGTACAAATCCCATTCGTCCAAGGAAAGACAGGGGTGCGAGTCTTAGCCTCGGCTTTTTCGGCTTATCTGACATCGACTTGTCAGAAAAATTCGTTGCCGGCAAGTTCATCGGATTGGAGAATGCCACTTTGAATGAAATCGTCTCCAAATTAAAAGCAATTTATACCAGCCATATTGGTGTAGAATATCAATATGTCATTGATGATCAAAAGTATGCCTGGCTGCAGAAAGAGGTTGAAACGCAATTGCAGCAGAAAATATCAATTGGCAAAAAGAGAAGAATACTTGAAAAGCTAAATCAGGGAGTCATTTTTGAAAAGTTCCTTCATACAAAATATGTTGGGCAAAAAAGGTTTTCACTTGAAGGGGGCGAAACCACCATTGCAGCTCTTGATGCAATTATCAACTGCGGGGTTGACATGGGTGTGCAGGAAGTAGTGATAGGCATGGCTCACCGGGGCAGGTTAAATGTGCTGGCGAACATTTTGGGAAAAACATATGAACAGATCTTTAGTGAATTCGAAGGCACAGCCATTCCCGACCAAACAATGGGCAGCGGAGATGTTAAATATCACCTTGGCTTCAGCAGCGAGGTGGAGACATCATCAGGAAAGAAGATACATCTTAAGCTGGCGCCAAACCCTTCTCACCTGGAAGCTGTAAACC
>JAEZJD010000016.1 GCA_023436425.1 Bacteroidota bacterium
TATGATGGATACACGCGACAGAATGGAAGAAGTAGGCTACAACATTGATAAGAATGGAAGCTTTGCAGATGATGGTAAAAGTTTATTGCATAACTACATTACCACTGAGGAACTTTGGGCATGCACCAGCTGCCAGGCTTGTGTGCAAGCGTGTCCCGTGTTGATCAATCCACTTTTCATTATTAATCAAATGAAGCGTTATCTCGCCCTGGAGGAAAGCAATCAACCGCAGGAATGGAATGGCATGAATAGCAATATTGAAAACAATTTTGCTCCATGGAAATTTTCACCTGATGAAAGAGACGATTGGGTGAATGGCTAGTAGCGGCTTAAGAAATGACAAAAAAAATTGTAGAACTCTTCATTCTTCACTACTAAAAAATCACAGCCGAACATTTGCTAAATTCGAATGATGCAGGAGACGGATAAACCATCCAGGAAAAAACCGTTTTTTCCCATTAATGAAGATTTGCGAACCTATTTAAATGCAAATGGTCGCGAGATAGACCTGCCTGTTTCCTACAACGACTTGATTAATATTACCTACTCCATTCCACTAAAAGACAAACACGGAAATGACACGCTGTGGGAAAAAGCGCTCTATGACATGCGTGATTGGGAGTACATAAAAAACGGGTTGATAAACTTGTATGCAGTGTTGCGCACTGAAGGCGATTATACGTTTACCAAACACCTGGATGTGGCAAGAATTGATTACTGCACTTTTGGAAATTCGAATCCATTTCGCATTCGAATCGTCAACCGCTATAATGATAACTATGATCATTATTATATAAAAAAAGAAGATGCATCCAGAGTGTACGGGCTTGAATTAGAACATCTGCTTTCACCGAACAGAATTACCTACTTCACGGGAAAAGGGAGTTTGGTTGAAGAGCATATTCCCGGCGTGCCCGGCGACGTTTTTATTAACGATTATTTCGACAGACCTGAAACGAACAAAATCAGAATAGCAAAAGAATTCGTGAAGTTCAACGAGCGCTGCTTCATCCGATTGTTGGGTGATATGCGCAGCTACAATTTTGTCATCAATATTACGCCGGACGTTGAAGATTATCAATACCGCATCCGCGCTATAGACTTCGACCAACAGTCGTTTGAAGGAAGAAAAAATTTGTATCTGCCGCAGTTTTTCAAAGAAAATCTGCCGTATGTTGACCTCACACTCAAGTACCTGAATAATGCATCCATTGAGCAATACCAGGCGGAAGAAAGAACGCTGATTGCTTATAGAATGGCAACGTCACGATATCAAATTATGGACTTGCTAAACATTATGGTCAGCGATACAATATCGACACCGGAAAAGACAAAGCAGTTGCGTGAAGAACTCGGCGAATTTCTCAATTCAAAACTCATCGCCCGCAGCAAATCGATGGGACAAATTGTTAAGCAAACCCTTCGCTGTGTGCTGAAGCCGTACATTTCGAGGATTCAACGTAATCTGGGCAAGACGATTGACTGACACTTTATGATTTTTGTCATACTGCCCCAATGCCGGTTCGGTGCTATCTTTGCCGCCTAAAATTCAATTAAGTTATGATCACTGAACTTGCACCCGAAAAACGTTCCACCTCTACTTCGAATATTGCAACATTGCTCGGAGATAACGCAGAATATTTGCTCGATCACACGTGCAAAACAATCGATAAAAAAGATTTGCACCTGCCTTCTCCCAACCACGTTGATGAAAGTTGGATAAACAGCAACAGGAGCAATCAGGTTCTGCGTAGTATGCAGTCCCTGCTCAATCACGGCCGACTGGCAGGCACAGGTTACTGCAGCATTTTTCCTGTTGATCAGGGAATAGAACATAGCGGTGGAGCTTCATTTGCACCAAATCCCATTTATTTCGATCCGGAAAACATCATCAAACTGGCAATAGAAGGTGGCTGTAACGGAGTGGCTTCCACTTACGGAGTGCTGGGTATTATGAGCAGAAAATATGCGCACAAGATTCCGTTCATCGTAAAGATTAATCACAACGAGTTTTTGAGCATGCCCAATAAGTTTGATCAAACACTTTTTGGAACAGTTAAGGCTGCGTGGGACATGGGCGCTGTTGCTGTTGGTGCCACGATTTACTGGGGCAGTGCGGAGAGTGCAAGACAGTTGAAAGAAATAGCTGAAGCATTTCAGTACGCACATGAATTGGGAATGGCAACTATTCTCTGGTGTTATTTGCGCAACAACTCATTCAAAATCGATGGCGTGGATTACCACACGGCAGCAGATTTAACGGGACAGGCCAATCATTTAGGCGTGACACTTCAAGCTGACATAATCAAGCAAAAACTTCCGACAAACAACGGCGGCTATAATGCAACAAAGCATGGTAAAACGCACAAGTTGGTTTATGAAAAACTGACTTCTGATCACCCGATTGATCTTTGCCGCTACCAGGTGTTGAATTGCTTTAGCGGTCGTGTCGGTCTCATCAACAGCGGAGGCGAAAGCAAAGGAGAAAGCGATTTAGTTGAAGCACTAACTACTGCAGTAATTAACAAGCGTGCAGGCGGCATGGGATTGATTCTGGGAAGAAAAGCCTTCCAACGTCCGTTTGCTGACGGAGTGAAACTGCTGAACGCCATTCAGGACGTGTACCTGGACGAGTCGATTACTATCGCGTAAATTACCGATATCACATCCACAAAATAGCTCCCGAAGTCAGGAGCTATTTTTTTTGTTTATACCGGTTTAATGCGGATAAAATCTTTTCGTTTGATGTAGTAAAAAAACAGAACGTAGCCAATGGGCAGAAGCCCAAGCAGCTGCAGAAATAATATGCCGGAAGTGGAGCCCATTGCAAACAGGAGCAACATGATTACGAACCCAACCACCAGTTGATCATTTTCGACGGCGCAGACAATTTTCAAATAATATGTTCGCTTTTGCGCGAAAGTAATTAACACCGGCTTCGTGATGTGAAAACCATCAGTTACCACAATTCGCGAGGGATTTGTTGGAATGGTGACGATCACCGGCTTATCCTTCGTTAAAGGATACAAATACATTCCATTTACGATCAATCGCAATCTTAAAAAACGAAAGAGTAAATGATTTTTTTGAAGAACGACAATTTGGTATTGATTGCTCGGTCTAATTTTTCAGCGCTTTGATGATTGCAACGAAATCTTCTGCAACCAGTGAAGCTCCGCCTACAAGTCCACCATCCACATCTTCGTTAGCGAACAACTCCTGAGCGTTACTACCTTTTACACTGCCACCGTACAAAATGGAAACATTCTGAGCCACTTCATTTCCCCACTGGATTGCCAATACAGAACGAATGAAGGAATGCATTTCTTGTGCCTGTGCAGAGGAAGCTGTTTTGCCGGTTCCAATTGCCCATATAGGCTCGTATGCAATAATCACTTGCTGAATTTCGTCAGCTGACAGGTGAAAGAGTGATTCCTGTAATTGCTGCTGCACAAACTGATTTTGCGAATTGCTTTCCCGGACGTCTAAAGCTTCCCCGCAGCAAAAAATAGGTGTGATCTCATGTTCAAGGCAGCGGTTCACTTTTTCTGCCAGCATTGCATTCGTCTCGTTGTAATATTGCCGGCGTTCACTGTGGCCGATAATACAATAGCGAATGCCGATGGATTGCAGCATTTCTGCAGACACTTCACCTGTGTAAGCACCACTTTGCTTATCGCCGCAGTTTTGTGCTGATATTGAATATCGATACTCTTCAGCCACGGCGCTATTCGCCATTATGAGGTATGGAAAGGGAACCGCAAAAATCACCTCCTGATGGAGGTTTAGATTTAATTGATTTTCGAGGATCTCGTCTAAAAGTTTTTCTCCCTGCTGATAAGTCAAGTTCATCTTCCAGTTAGCGGCTGCTATTTGCTTTCTCATGAATAGTGAATTTTAGAATTTAAGGGTGCGAAATTATACAATAGCAGCAATAATGGAACGTGATTTTCTCCTCACAAAAACATGAGAAACAGTGATTAGGTCAATTAATAATGATCGTAAACGTATTTCAAAATGGTTTTTTCGGCTTCGGTTATCTCCTGACCCTTGAGTTGCTTCCAATTATTAATATCTTCTACAGCCTTTTCAAATTGATAACGCTCCACGCCATCACTTCCCCAAGAAAAGCTTGCGATATATTTCGGTGAAAGACCGTTACCAAAAACATTTGCGCATGCACCAACAACAGTTCCTGTATTCAACGAAGTGTTGATGGCTGTTCTTGAATAATCGCCAACAAAAACCCCGCACTTGGTACCCACATCAATAGCGCCGTGCGGCGTCCACACAACGATCTGCGACGCATTGTTTTTGATATTAGAATTAGAGGTGCCTGCACCGAAATTGCACCATTCTCCCACGACAGAATCGCCGATGTATCCGTCATGCGCCTTGTTAGAAAATCCAAAGAACACGGAATTTTTTATCTCGCCACCAACAACAGAACCCGGTCCGATGGTAGTGGAACCGTAGATTCTGCTGCCCATTTTTACAAAAGAATTATTGCAAATAGCAACAGGCCCGCGTATCATGCTGCCTTCCATCACTTTCGCGTTTTGACCAATGTAAATGGGACCTTCTTCGGCATTCAACAAACAGTATTCAATTGATGCTCCCTTTTCAACAAAAACTTTATCGCCCCGGATCAACTTATTACTGCCGGGCAGTTTTTGCGTTTCCACCTTTCCGTGCAGCAGTTGCAGATCCTGATCAATCGCCCACTTGTTATGCTTCAGAATATCCCAGGGATATTTTATTTCAATTACGTCTTCGTCGACATCGACAACTTTTCCCACTTTTATCCGGTGTTCGTCGAGAATTTCCCTGGTTGAAATGCAATAGGCAAGATTTTCAACACCCTTTACCGAAATGCACTCGCCGGGCTTCAGCTTTAGAATGTGACGAACAAGTTTCCTCGTCGGCAACACGTTTCCATGTATCAGGTAAATAATGTCTTTACCAATCTCTTTATCAATGCGTATTGATCGCTCCAGATCTTTGTAATCGTCTTCAAACTTGTCGAACGAAAGCATATCCAGGTACAGCTCCCATTTTTGCCGGATGGTTAAAATGCCTACCCTGATGTCCTGCACCTGCCGCGTGAGTGTGAAAGGAAACAGATTGGCGGGTTGACAATATTCTTCTGTAAAAACAATTTTCTTCATCGTCCTTATGCTCGTGAATTGATGTGCGAAGTTATCGAAGTCCGTGTGCTGTTGTGGACACAAAAAATCCCGCAGAAGCGGGATCTCATTATAAATCGTTGGATTTGTTTACTTTTTTGCGTACTTCTTTTTGAATTTGTCAATACGTCCGGCAGTGTCAACCAGTACGTTTTTGCCGGTAAAGAAAGGGTGCGACATATTGGAAATTTCCAACTTGACGAGTGGATATTCATTTCCGTCTTCCCACTTAACCGTTTCTTTGGTAGCTGCAGTAGAGCGGCTTAAGAAACTGTAGCCATTACTCATATCTTTAAAAACCACGTAGCGGTAGCCTTTCGGATGAAGATCTTTTTTCATAAACTTTAATTTACCCGCCAAATTGGCTAAGGAAGGCGCAAAGTTAAGGCTGCAGGCATTTTTCTCCAAAACAATTAAGAAAAAACCGGAGGTGGATTTTAGAAGATAAGGTTAAAACGTGCAATCTCGACGTTTGAGGGATCGGTTGCTGGAAAAAAAGAAAAGCACTAAGTTTTGTTTTATATCTCCACAAGCAACTTTGATATGATCTCAGTCTCAAGTTTCGATACCTTACTAACCCAATGCTTTCCGAAAGCCTAAAGTACAATTCGATTAAAAACTTCCTTCAAACTTCTGAATCGAAGATATGATACGGCAAAGCCTGTTTCCAAATAATACAACTGTTCAATTTACACCAGTTGTACACTTGTTTATGCACATTAGCTCCGCATGTTCTCGTACTGCAGCGGCAAATTGAGATCCCACGTCTTTGATGCCTGAATGACTGATTGGAGGTCATCAATCTTCTTTCCGGTCACCCGCACAAGATCATCATTTATCGAAGCCTGCACTTTAAGCCCCGAGTCTTTTATCAGTTTAACTATCTTCTTTGCATCGTCCTGCTTCAAACCATTTTTCACCGGTACTTCCTTTTTCCAAACTTTACCACTCTGGAAACCGTCTTTTGATGTGTCAAACGCTTCCGGCGAAATGCCCTGCTTGTGCGCACGATTAATCAACACATCGATCAACTGCCGCATCTTCATGTCATCGTCAGTTTCAATATTTATGGTGAAATCTTTTTTATTCAAATCGATTACCACATGCGCATTTTTAAAATCGAAGCGATTGGTGATTTCTTTTTTGGTCACATTCACCGCGTTATCCAGCGCCTGGGCATCTACTTTTGAAACGAAATCGAATGACGGCATACAAAGAAAGGGTTTAAGGTTTAAGGTTTAAGGTTCAAGTTCAAAGGTTTAAAGAGTTCCGATTGTTCAATGTTTCAGTTGCTTCTGCAACATTCTAAACTGTTTACTGTTCAAAGTTCAGGAACAAAGTGATACAATAACGATTTAAAAAGAAAAGAGCTACCATTTGGTAGCTCAGTTCTGCTTTGCGAAGTTCCATTTAGTTGTTGCCTACTCCCACTCTATTCTGCTCTTCGCTTGCGCTGCCGTTGGTTTTCTTTTTCATGTTGCCCATTTTCCCTTTGCTGAATCTGTAGGTAAATCCAAGGCTAACAATGCGTGAGTCTCTGAACTCCTGGAACGCAGCATCTACGTTTCCATACTTACTTGTGGCACTCATCTTTTGCGACAGCAAAATGTCTCGTATGGTTAGTCTGATTGTGCCGTTATTTTTCAATACCTGTTGGCTGAATCCTGCATTCAACATTCCCATTGGACGAACTTTTATCACACCTTCCACACCTGCTGTTCTATAAAATCCACTTAGTTCGGCGGTGAAGGTTTTGCTCACTTTAAACTGCTGCGATCCGTTCAATACGAGCGATGCAGAGGAGAGAGAAACCGGCTCATTGTTTACCAAACCTTCAAAGTGATTACTGAACACATTCACATACAAGCTGTTGGTCCACCATTTATTAACCGGCATGTTTGCACTTACTGCCAAACCGACCTGCTGCATTTTTGCAATGTTCGCCTGCTTTGAATACGCTTCTTGTCCTTTCTGTTCTATCACCTGCTGAATAATGTCGCTGGTATTACTGTAATTTACCGTGGTGGTTAAAAAGTTTTTGTACGAGTGGCTCAATTCGATGTTGTCGCTTAACTGTGGCTTCAGGTCCGGATTGCCTTGCTGATATGTGTACCTGTCAAGGAACTGAATAAATGGATTCAAACTTTGATAATTAGGTCTGCGAATTCTGCGACCGTAATTCAGGTTGAAATTATTTTTCTCATTCGCCTTGTATTGAAAGTATGCAGTAGGAAACAGTTGTGTATAGCTGCGATCAAACTTTTGACCAGTGGTAACCTGATCACCTTTTGCAATTGTATTCTCCAGACGCAATCCAAGCTGCGTACTGATTTTCTTTGATAGTGGCGTGCTGAAATTTACGTAAGCCGCATTGATGTTTTCTTCATAAACAAAATGGTTACTGCGATTTACATCACGAACCACCCGACCATTTTGAATGCTGTCGTAAACGGCATTATTGTCTGTTTTCACAATGCTGCTTTTCAGCCCGGCTTCGAACCTTGCACCTTTTTTTAATGCCTGTGAGTAGTCAACTCTTCCGCTGTAGATGTTGATGTTCTGCGGCAGCGCTCCTGACAAGCTATCAGCTTTTTTTAGGGTGTTGCCCGTTCCGGAAAAGTAAGAGTTGATCATGAATTGATCATTTTTAGAATCGTACTTGATGTAATCCAGATCAGTCGAAAGCTCTTTGGTTGAATCTAACGTTGTGCGCAGATTTAGGTTTGTGCTGAAATTTTTCCAAACAGAATTGTTGGATACTGTAGCTCTTGTTTCACTTTCAACAACCTTATCGGAGGCAGAGATCAAGGTGAGATTTCTGTTCCTGAAAGTTGAAGGGCTTGAAAATCCATTTACGACGAAACCAAGTGTTGTCTTTTTCGTAGCAAAGAAATCCAGACCGAGCTTGCCATTATAAGAATTTCCTTCGTTGAACATATTTGCCTGCTGATCGAAATAGTTTTCCAATACTTTGGTACTACTGTTTATAAGGTTCCGTTGAATTTTCAATGTATTTGTCGACTGACGGTAGTTGTGGCTCAAATTCGTAAACACATTCACTTTACCCGCTCTATAATTGAAATTAATTCCTTCATTGAATTTTGGATAAATGCCCTGGCTGTAGCTGGCTGTTGCAGAACCATTGTATCCCGCAGTTTTGGTTTTCTTCGTTTTGATGTTGATCACCCCTGCGTTGCCTGCAGCATCAAATCGTGCCGGCGGATTGGTCATAATTTCCACTTGATCGAGTTGATTGGAACTGATGTTCCGCAGCAGGTTTGCCAGATCACCTCCACTCAACTGCGTTGGTCGCCCATCTACCATCACCAGCACGCCCTCTTTTCCTTTCAGGCTGATGTTTCCGTCTTTATCTACCGATACGCCAGGCGCTTTTTCTAACACTTCTAAAGCGTTGGTGCCAACGTTGGTGACAGATGCCTCCACGTTTAAAACTGTTCTGTCAGTCTTTTGTTCCACCAGTGGTTTTCTTGCAGTGATGGTTACTCCCGCAATAGCTTTCGCCACCGGAACAAGATTTATGGTTGGAAGCTGTACTTGTTTTCCGGCGCTTACTTCAAATATGTTGGAAAAGCCTTTTTCATGTCCGACAGCCGTAACTGAGACAAGGTATTTTCCATCAGCAATGTTTTCGAATACGAACAGTCCGTCTTTATTCGCTGCTGTGAATTTCACATTAGCAGAGTCTTTTGCGCTTAATAATGCAATTGTTGCAGCTTCCACAGTTTTTTGACTGCCGTCGATTACAGTCCCGGAAACTTTTGATGGAGCCTGCGCAAAAGCGCCGAACATCATTATGCTTAAAACAAGGGTGAGAGAGAATATCTTTTTCATTTTCGGTTGGTTTTTGTAATTGTCTAATACTGTCCAAAGGTATGTACTATGTAATGCAAAGAACATTGTTTCGTTATGAGCGTTAATTTTTAATGATGACTGGCAGCCGATTGAACAATCAATAGGACGCACCTTAGTCACCCTGGTTACCCAAAAACAGGTGATGATGGATGAGTGGTAAGAATGTGAGGCTAACTGGTTTTTATTCCTATGACACCAATGAGAAACCCGTACAGTAAATAAAGTCGACCAGGAACTCTTTACTTTGTCAAAAAAAGAATGATTGATTACAGGTCCGATACTGTGACCAAACCATCGAAACAGATGCACGAAGCCATGTTTTCCGCAAACGTGGGAGATGATGTTTTTGGTGAAGACCCTTCCATTAATCAACTGCAACAATTGGCTGCTGATATGTTTGGGATGGAAGCAGCCCTGTTTTGCCCATCCGGAACAATGACTAACCAAATTGCCATTAAATGCCATACGCAGCCCGGTGACGAAGTGATTTGCGAGGTTTCTTCACATATATATCAATATGAAGGGGGTGGCATTGCATTTAACTCAGGTGCTTCGGTGAAATTGATCTACGGCGACCGCGGACGCATCACGGCGCAAGATGTACAAGATGCCATCAATGCCGATGATGTGCACAAGCCCCACAGTTCTCTGGTATCTCTTGAAAATACGTCCAATCGCGGTGGCGGCAGTTGCTATGAGCTAACCGAAATTGAAGGAATTCGTCAGGTGTGTAATGAAAATAATTTAATGCTTCATCTCGACGGAGCACGCCTTTTTAATGCAGTTGTAGCCAAAAAGCAATCTGCAAAAGATTACGGACGATTGTTTCACAGTGTTTCTATCTGTTTGAGCAAAAGTCTTGGCTGTCCTGTTGGGAGTTTAGTACTGGGCACAAAACCGTTTATCAAAAAAGCAAAACGTATTAGAAAAGCTTTTGGCGGCGGCATGCGGCAGGCAGGATACCTCGCTGCAGCGGGAATTTATGCTTTAGAAAATAATATTCAACGCCTGCAACAGGATCATGATCATGCAAGGCTGCTTGCCGAAGCATTGAAGAAGAAAGACTTTGTTGAAGAAGTGTTTCCGGTAGAAACAAACATTATCATTTTTAAAGTTGGAGGAAGATTTGCGCCGCAATCATTGGTAGCAAAAATGAAAGAACACGATGTTCTTTGGTACGCCATCTCTCCTACTCAGGTTAGAATCGTTACACATTTAGATGTTACTGAAGAAATGATTGAAAAGACGATTGACATTATTGAAAAGCTATAAGGCGGACGGTAGAAGCTTAAATTTCAAGCGTAAGCTCCAAACTCGAAACTTCAAACTGAATTATGTTTCCTAAAATAAATCCCACCACAACTGAAGCCTGGGCGAAATTGAAAGAGCATGCGGTAGCAATGAAGCAGGCACACATGAAAGAGTTTTTCAGAGAGGATTCAAAAAGATTCAACAACTGGTCTTTCCTCTTTAATGACATCTTAATTGATTTTTCAAAAAACATTGCAACCGACGAAACGAAAGATCTCCTGCTTCAACTGGCGAACGAATGCAAGCTGAAATCTGCCATTGAAGCAATGTTCAGTGGTGAACTAATCAATCAAACAGAACGCCGCTCGGTACTGCACGTGGCGTTACGAAATCAAGCGGAAAAACCTTTTTACAGTGAAGGGAAAAACGTAATGCCGGAGGTCCAGCAAGTGCAGGAGCAGATGAAAAGTTTCTGCAAAAAGGTTCACCAGGGCGAGTGGCTTGGTTATACGGGAAAAAAGATCAGGTATATTGTCAATATCGGTATTGGCGGTAGTGACTTGGGACCGTTAATGGTCACAGAAGCGCTAAAACCTTTTTGGTACGAAGGCATCCAGGCTTATTTCGTTTCCAACGTGGATGCTACACACATTGCGGAAACACTGAAGAAAGTAATACCTGAAGAAACGCTTTTCCTTATCGCATCTAAAACATTTACAACGCAGGAAACAATGACCAACGCTCATACAGCGAGAGATTGGTTTTTAAAGTCTGCAGTCAACGAGGAGCACATCGCAAAACATTTTGTGGCGCTTTCTACCAATGAAAAAGAAGTAGTGAAGTTTGGCATTGCAAAAGAAAACATGTTCGAGTTCTGGGATTGGGTAGGCGGCCGATATTCGTTATGGAGTGCCATTGGATTATCAATTGCACTCACAATTGGTTATAACAATTTCAACGAGCTGCTGAAAGGCGCTTATGCGGTGGATGAACATTTCCGCACAACACCGTTCGAAAAAAACATACCTGTGCACATGGCACTGATTAGCTTGTGGTATCTCAATTTTTTTGATGCACAAACAGAAGCCATTCTTCCATACGATCAATACATGCACCGGTTTGCCGCATATTTTCAGCAGGGCAATATGGAAAGTAACGGCAAATCTGTTGACCGAAATGGCGAAGCAGTCGATTACACAACAGGCCCGATTATCTGGGGTGAGCCCGGCACAAACGGGCAACATGCCTTTTATCAACTAATTCACCAGGGCACCCATTTAATTCCATGTGATTTCATTGCACCGGCGCAATCGCACAATCCAGTCGGTGACCATCATCAAAAACTGCTGTCGAACTTCTTTGCCCAAACAGAAGCCCTGATGAATGGCAAAACGGAAGAGGAAGTGGAAGAAGAGCTATTAAAGGCGGGCAAATCGAAGGAAGAAATTGCGGCACTCACACCTTTTAAAATATTTACCGGCAATAAACCAACGAACTCTATTCTCGTGAAGAAGCTTACACCTTTTACTTTGGGCGAACTGATTGCATTATACGAACATAAAATATTTGTGCAGGGAGTGATCTGGAACATCTTCAGCTTTGATCAGTGGGGTGTGGAGCTCGGAAAGCAGCTCGCGAATAAAATACTTCCCGAATTGAGCAACAACGAAAAGATTGCTTCTCATGATTCCTCCACAAATGGATTGATCAATGCGTATAAAGAAATGAGGAAGTAAAATTTCATTCATGATGATGAAACAGATTGCTCTGGCTCTAATTGTTTTAATCTCCAGTAAAAGCCTCATTGCTCAAAAAGCAGATGACATAGTTGGCTAC
>JAEZJD010000023.1 GCA_023436425.1 Bacteroidota bacterium
GTTCAGGAGAAAGATACTTTTACACGACCGACTCGGCAGAAGACTTCAATAATAAAGCTTCTATTTTCTTTGGAGACAAAGTGCTGGCGCAGCATGTTGAGGTGCAATGATTTTAACAGCTTTAGATCCAAAAAGTTCAAGTGTGAAATCTGAAATTCGTAATCTCCCCTTACCTTTGCCGTCCTTTCACAAAAGCTGCGGATGTGGTGATCTGTAGCTGAAACAAGCGAAACATTCCGTTCTCCCGGAATACATTTCTAAAGTGAAAAAATTTATTTAAAATGAAACGTACATTTCAACCGCATACCCGTCGTAGAAAAACTGTTCATGGTTTTAGAAAACGTATGCAAACTGCTAACGGACGGAAAGTGTTAGCGAGCCGTCGTGCAAAAGGTCGCCACAAGTTGACCATAAGCGATGAAAAAACATTAAAATAAGAATCTCCTGACTTCCTACTAAAAAGTCTGAGACAGATTTGGAATACATTGCTCTCACTTAGTTTAAGTGAGAGCTTTTTTATTGAACAAAACGTGCTGCTACCTTTGCCTATGCGGAAAACGTTCGGTTTTGACAAATCGGAAAAGCTCAAAAGCCGGAAGCAGATAGAAGAACTGTTTTCAAGAGGACAAAGTTTTAATGTACAGCCAATCCGCGTAATTTATCAAATAGTTGATGCGGTAACAGGTGCTGCGAGTGTTCAGGTAGGCGTCACTGCAAACAAAAAAAGTTTTAAGAAAGCTGTTGACAGGAACAGAATAAAACGTTTGCTTCGCGAATCTTATCGATTGCAAAAAACTCCACTGGTTGACCAACTGAAAGGAGGAACAAAAAAGTTGAACGTTTTTTTTATGTACAGTGGTAAAGAGTTGCCTTCGTTTTATGAAATAAAACATTCAATGGCTGCGTGCCTAGAGAAATTGCAAACACAAGCCAAAGAATAAAATGCAGGTGCTTCGTAAAATATTTTCTTTTCCATTCATTGCCGTGATTAAGCTCTATCAATGGGTGATCTCTCCGTGGCTGGGACCCAAATGCCGGTTTACGCCAACATGCTCCAATTATGGATTGCAGGCTTTCAAAAAATATGGACCCATTAAGGGGCTATGGCTTACCGCCAGGCGAATAGTGCGTTGTCACCCATGGGGCGGCAGCGGCTACGATCCCGTGCCTTAATCCTGTCGAATTAGTGATTCTCCACATCAGTGCTTTCGAGCGGTATCGGTGTCAACATCCTTCTTTCCCATTGCGACATTTGCTTTTTTAATTTCAGGAAAATCGGCTTGTTCTTGTCTTTTAAGTTTTTTTGCTCTGTTGGGTCTTTAGCTAAATTGAACAGATATTCATTTCCCTTTTCGTCTTGAAGATATTTCCAGTCCCCATCTCTGACAGCTTTGTTTTTCCTGCGCTGGTAAATCCGCCAATACAGCGTTCTATCTTTTTCCTTCTGCTTCCCCAAAATCACGGGCATTATATCCATGCCATCGAACTGAAAGTAGTTTGGAGATTTGGCGGTTGCCAGTGCTGCAAACGTGGAGGTCCAATCAAAAGTTGTAATCACCTGATTTGAGTGTGTATTCGGCTTTATCACTCCCGGCCAGCGAACAAACGCAGGTTCACGAATGCCGCCTTCCCACAGTGTCATTTTGCTTCCTTTGTAAGGGCCATTGTCAGAAAAACGTTCGCCGCCATTGTCGCTGGTGAAAATGATTAGCGTGTTTTTTCGTTCGCCGCTCTGGTCCACTGCCTGAACAATTCTGCCCACCGCATCGTCCAGACTCTTCATCATTGCTGCATATATCGATGCAGAGCCACCTTTCGTCCAATTTTCAATGCCGGCAGGGTATGGTTTATCACCGGGTTTTTGCCATGGCCAATGTGGAGCATTGAACATCACAGCTAAAAAGTACGGCTGCGTATGTTTTTTACTAATCAGTTGTACCGCTTTGTCCGCCCACAACTCTGTCGCATATCCGCTTACCTCGATGGGTGTTTCATTTTCATATAAATCATTGCTATGCGAAATATAATCCATTGCTCCGGCATGGAAACCGAAGAAGTAGTCGAAACCATTTCTGTTAGGGCTAAAATCATTTTTGTAGCCTAAATGCCACTTGCCAACTAAATAGGTTGAATATCCGGCGCGTCGTAGAATCTTGCCGATGGAAAGGTTGTTTGGCGAGAGTCCGACAAGGCTGTCGTTTTTTCCTTCTGCTATGGGTTCATATAATCCTACCTGTAAACGAGCGGGGTACCGTCCCGTATAAAATGCAACCCGAGAAGGAGTACAAACCGGCGCTGATGCGTAGGCATTGGCAAATTTTACTCCGTCAGCAGCTAATTTGTCGAGGTGCGGAGTTTGATAATCCCTTCTTCCGTAGCCACTAAGGTCTGCGTAGCCAAGATCGTCTGCCATTATGTAAATTATGTTTGGCCGATGCTGCGCAAGAGCGGCGAAATTGCAAAAAAGGGCTATTGAAAAAAGTATTTTGTACATACGTAGAACCAATCTTTTATACCATTGAATTATAAAAACCTCCACTGTCCCGCTATTCTTCTATAGGGTTTTTTAAAAAATTCATCAATCGTTTTGTTGAACTCGTCCCGATGAACGAGTGGCGTAGAATGCCCGGTTTCCGGAATAATCCACAGGTACGATTTCGGAATGTTTTCGGAAATCAGCAGCGTATGTGCAGGCTTGATTACGTCGTGGTCGCCGCCAATTACGAGTGCCGGTGCAGCAATCTTATGCAACTCATCCAGCGTAATATGTGGCTCATCTATCAGCAGCCGCACGAGCTTCCACGCATTTTTTTCCTGTTCGTTTTTATTGACTTTTTGGTTTAGCTCGCGGTAACGCGGCTCCACCGTTTGAATAACATCAGCGAAAACAGCCGTAGTGTCCGGCGACAAATTCGCACCGGTGACGGCAAGCTTCTTTACTTTGCCAGGATGGCGGATTGCCAGCAACAGCGCATTGATTCCACCATCGCTCCAGCCAATTACATTGGCAGAATCTATTTTCATTTCATCCAGCAGGGCAGCGTAATCGTCAGCCATCATTTCGTAGCTCAAGGAATCGCTTCTATCAACTGAGTTGCCTTGTGCTCTGCTATCTGCAACAATCACGCGATATCGTTGCGAGAAGTATGGAATTTGATGAACGAAATCGCTTATCGAACCGCCATTTCCGTGAATGATCAGCAACGGTTCACCCTTGCCATACGTTTCTGCATACATTTTGAAGCCGCGGATGTTGTAAAACTTTCCGGCAGATTTGTTTTGTCCGTAAGGAGTCGATGTCGGGTTCTTCAAAAGCCTTTCGAATCGGCTATTCAACTCGGTATCCTGCGCCAATAAACATTGTGAAAGAAAAACAGCTACAGCAACCCAAAGAAACTTTCTCATTAGCAAACGATTTAAAGATTTTGATGATATATTGAAAATAAGAAAATAATCTGCACGCTAATGGCATTGTTTTAGAAGGTGAATTGCTAAACAGACATATGAAAAAGGTATGTGTATTGGCATCCATAGCTCTCCTCGGTTTCTCTGCACCCTCGTTCGGCCAAGTCGTTCATAAAACGACTCATGCGGTAAAGCATGGTGC
>JAEZJD010000135.1 GCA_023436425.1 Bacteroidota bacterium
TTTTTTTAGTCTGTTGTTGTATTGTTGCTGGGGTTGTGAACCGGATTTCCTGCGTTTGAATCACCGAGGTCTTTGCCGTCATTTGTTCTTTTGCTTGCACCAATTATAAATCTAACCACGAGAAAAATGATTATTGCCAACGCTACAATTATGACCACCATAGCTTATGCTTTGAGGAATGTATGTGAAAAATCGTGCCACTAAGGCAACAAAAAAGCACTTCAACAGAAGCGCTTTAAAAAGATAAAGACCCAGTGCTATGCCAAGGCAGGAGTAAGTTCGCCGCCTTTATCCTCCTCAGGCTCTTCCGAAACTACTACTCTTTTGAAAGGTTGCCGTTTCCAATAAGTAAGGCTTCTCCAAACCCATTCGAATGGACCAAACCTGTAGTAATGTAACCAAATGTTGCTGAAAGCTATTTGGAAAATCCAGATGGCACCAACAACATAATATTGCTCATACCGTTGCAGCTTACCGAACAGTCCGAAACCAAAACCGTAGAAAATAAAAGCGCAAATAATTGACTGGCTGAGATAGTTGGTGAAAGCCATTTGACCCACTCTGGCCATCGCATTTAAAACTCTTTTGGCCACACGATACTTATACAACAGCATGATGATACTTAAATAGCCAAGCGTGACAAAAAGACGTCTCAGCTGAACAACAAATATTCCTATTCGGTCAAGCCACACCGTATAGTCGAAACGTGTCTTCACAATAATGCTGTGTTCCCAGATTGACATTGCCAGCCCAAACGGAAGAGTGCACAGCAAAAGCATCCAGTAAAACTTCTTTGAACGCTGACATGTTACCACATACCACTTCAACAAAGCCATACCCAAAAAAACAAACAGCACCACATCGAAGAAATAGCTATCGTATTGCCTCGTACTTTCAATTTCTGCATTTATGGGAACAAAATAGGAGAACACCCCAAAGTACCCTTGCCCGCCTATTTTCTGAACTTCTTTGTCTGCCTCCTTCCTTATGTTTTCAGGTTTCGTCTTTTCCTGTCTTCCAAGCCATTTTTTCTTTGCTTCCTCCTGAGTTTCGCTGAGCTTCACTTTTTGTTTTTCAAGCGCTAATGCCTGCACGCCTTCAACCCGCACTTGCTTTGCTTGATACAATCTGTAAGTTCCTTGCGCTGTGCTGAAAATCAGTGCAGCCATAGCACAGTAAAAGAGGTGTTTAGCTTTGAGTTTTCTAAACGGAAACAAGATAAGTCCCGCGAGAGCATATCCGTATAAAATGTCGCCCGGCCACAAAAAGATAAAAGCGTTAATAAGACCGAAAACCAGCAACCAAAGGATTCGGCGGTAATAAATGTCAGCCGCTTTGGTGCCATCAGAACTTTTTTCAAGCCGGTTCAGCAACAAAAGGGTGCCTGCACCAAAAAGAATAGAAAACAAACCACGCATACTGCCGGAAAAACCCGCTTCCACAATCCACCACACGTAATAATTTATCCCGGAGTATTCATTTCTTCCTTGCAAATTAAATCCATACCCTTCGGGATTGGCAAAGTAAGGAATGTTCATCAACAGGATGCCAAGGAGCGCAATGCCGCGAACTGAATCAATAATTTGTATTCGTTGCTTCTCACGAATGGGAGCAGATACTGACGACATGTATGTTGGTTTTGTTTCTTGATTGGTTTCGAAAGGAAAACACCGTGCTTCAGTAGGTAAGGGAAAATGAATGTACGAAAAAGATTATATGAGCCGAGAATTTTTTATGATGCTCTGCCCTTTCTATCCCAATGATCTTTGATGATGTTACCTTCTTGATCGTGCTTTAAAACCCGTATGTATCGGTCACCTGTGATGTTTCCGTTTGCATCTGCTTTGCCAATGAACATTTGTTTTGCATTTCCATCAGCATCTGTTTTTAAAACGACATCGTAATTGCGATAGCGAAGGGATATTGTTTCGGAAGAACCAAACTTTTTGCTGATGCGTCTAATCAGATCGTCTCCTAAAGGCATTCCATTATCAAGGCAATTCTTGTGCTGAAACCGTGCACCATAAAAAAAGCACCCGGTGTGCGGGTGCTTTCATTTGTTCGATAAACAGCTTAAAGAACCTTCTTACCGGCAACATTGCCGTCTACATCCAGTTCTACAATTTGATAACCCAGTTTCTTCACTCCTTCATAGATTTTTTGCTTGTCTCCAACCAAAAGTATGTTCATCTTTTCCGGATGGAAATATTCTTGTGCAAGAGCTTTCATTTGCTCTTTCGTCATGCTTTTCAAAATTTTGCTTTGTTGCTCCACGAAATTTGCAGGCAGATTATAGTCGAGGATGCGACGGATGAATTGCGCTTTTTGAATGCCTGTTTCGTAAGCCAGCGCATCCCGTTGACCAACCGCATTTTTCATAAAATCAACTTCCTCATCCGAAGGACCACTCGCTGCATAGTTTTTTATTTCCTTCATCACTTCCACCAATGCGCTGTCCGTTGCATCAGCTTTG
Organism: Bacteroidota bacterium; assembly: GCA_023436425.1. Taxonomy (GTDB): domain Bacteria; phylum Bacteroidota; class Bacteroidia; order Chitinophagales; family Chitinophagaceae; genus Flavisolibacter. The sequence continues at coordinate 2,474 of JAEZJD010000135.1, forward strand.
ATGCCTGAGCTAAAGCTAAATTCACCAGAGTATTCATCACCTGCAAATCCGCTTCTTGCACCGTAAGTCCAGCCCTTGTCCTCGCGGAGATTGAGGTTGATGCGGCTGTTGAATGCTCCGCCGAGCGGAAAATTCATCAGGTAAGATTTATAAAAATTGCCTGTCGCATCCCATTTCAAACCCGTTGCATAGCCTACGCGGAATTCTGATTGTGCCGCTTTTGGAATATCAACCAGGTAAACTTTTGTTTTGTCGACAATAGGCGTTGCATTGATCTTAGGCAGTGTAATTTTCTTTTTCGGAAGTTGGTTCAGGAAAGAAAGCTTCGGAAGTATTTCCTGCTGCTTCACATCGCCAACAATGACAATCTTCGTTCCTTCCGAAGTCATGTAATTGTTGTAATAGTTCTGAATATCTTCAAACTTGATGTTCGGAATACTTGTTTCCGTGCCCGATTCCGGCGTAGACAGAATGTGATTAGGACCGTAATTCAATTTTGCAAAAACGGAAGTAGCAACAGCTGCCGGCTGAGATTTTGCCTGCTTCAAACCTTCCAAAGTCTGATTTTTCATCCTATTGAAAGCTTCCTCAGAAAACTTCGGATTAAACATTCTTTCCTTCAGCAGCGCTAATGTTTTATCTAAATTCTTTTTCAGCGTTTGTACGTTGAACTGAATTGCGTCTGTGCTGCTTCCCACGCTAACGGAACTTCCTAATTTTTGCAACTCCAAAGAAAATTGTTCTGCTGTATAATTCTTTGTGTCTTCATTCATCATTCTTGCAAAGAAGCTTGCAAGTCCTGCTTTCGACAAATCGTTTGCCTGCAGCAGGTGACCACCCGGCATTGAAATAGAAAGGGTGACAATAGGCAGCTCCGTGTTTTCTGTACCAATCACTTTTATGCCACTCGCCAGGTCTTTTCTCCAAAACTGCGGCACTTTCACTACGGGGTTTGCGCCACTTGCCGGAATCTTGCTCCTGTCGAAATTGTCTTTTGCTTTCACGTATTTTAATCCCGCATATCCGTAGTCAGGCTTTGCATAGTGTGTCGTATCGATCACATAATTATCTGCAGCAGCAATCAAATTTTGCTGCCCTTTGGCTAAGGTGCTCAGCACAACGTGATTCCTGTTTTTGATGTATTGATCGTAAACCCGCATCACATCTTCCTTTGTTAACTTGCTGTACATGCCCAGCAGTGTTTTGATCATGTTTGGATTGCCCGCAAAAGTTTGAAAAGCAGCCAGCGTACTCACCTTTCCTGATACACTCGAAAGTCCGTTAATTGTGCGGCTTTCAAATTCCGCTTTGAATTTTTCAACGTCTTCATCATTCACTCCTCTTTT
>JAEZJD010000165.1 GCA_023436425.1 Bacteroidota bacterium
AACATGCACCTCTGCTCTCGCTGGTAGATAAAAACGGCAAAGAATGGGCAATTCGAACTCTGGAAAAATACCCGGACGCTGCTTTACCGCCTGACTTGCGGCAAGCTTCTGCGCATGATCATATGGAAGATGGCATTTCCGCATCTTACCCGTACGCAGGGTTATCGGTGTGGCCCATGCAAACAGCTCTTGGTTTGCCCGTACTCCGCCGAAAGGTAGTTTACATTCCGGACGATCCGAGACTTGGCAGATTTCGTTCGATGTTCAAGAACAAACTTGCAATGATCGAGGAAAGGGAACCTGATTCTATAAAGCAAACCCTCACAACCGAGGATTTGGTTCTCCGGCTTGAACAAGACAATGACCGTTTTGTGGACCAGGAGCAGGTATTAACCGCAAGATTGCTGGACAACTTTTATATGGACTTCGACCGGCACGAGGGCCAATGGCGGTGGGGTGTTCGCGACACGGGAAGAGGGAAAGTTTATTTTGCAATTCCGCGAGATCCTGAGCAGGCGTTTTTCGTGAATGAAGGAATTATTCCCACCTTGCAAAAAATCGCACGACTTGCACCGCCACTTCAAGGCTTCAAAAGCGATGCATACAACATCAATTCCTTCAATAATGAAGCGGCGAATTTCGACAGGTATTTTCTCAATGGATTGGATGAACAAGCATGGAGAAGGCAAATAGATATTTTTTTAGCCAAAATGACTGATGATCTGCTAGCAAAAGCGCTAAAACAACAGCCTCCGGAAATCCGAAATCAGCACGCAGAAGAAATAGCTTACAAGCTTAAGAGCAGAAAGCAGTATTTCAAAGATGAAATGATGGAATACTATCGGTTTATTTCAAAACAAGTAAATATAACCGGTACTAATCAGCGGGAGTTGTTCACCATTACAAAGAATAATGATGGCAAAGTGCAGGTGGTCGTGAACAAAATGGGACCGTCAAATAGAGCGGCAGCAAAAATATACGACCGTGTTTTCGATCCGGAAGTAACTAAGGAACTGCAGATTTATGGGTTAGAAGGCGCCGACAGTTTCTTAGTGAGAGGAGGCAATTCACCTATAATTATCCGCATTATCGGGGGATCAGGCGATGACGCTTTTAACAACGAAGGCACTGGGGGAAATATAAAGTTGTACGACGTAACGTACGAACAAAACAAATTTTATGGATCGGATGCAGGCGTCGTTAAACACGTGAGCAACGATGCACGGGTAAATCAGTACAATCGCATTTTTTACAAGCCAAACACCTTTGCGCCGGGTATATCTGCGGCATACAATGTGGATGACGGTTTGCTATTGGGCATAAATGCCCGTTGGATAACCAACGGATTCAGGCTAGAACCATATGCAACGCAGCAATACCTCAATATTAAATACGCCGTACAAACGCAATCTCCTCACTTTTTCTACCAGGGCGATTTTGTAAGACTTTTAGGCAACAGCGATCTTGTGCTTCGTGCAGATGTGCGGGCGCCGAAGAACGTTACTAATTTTTTCGGATACGGAAACAATACTGAAATTGACAGATCGCAGCCTCTTGGTGACCAGTATTACAAAGCACAATACGATATTTCAAACATTTCAGTACTGCTTCGGCGGCAATTACAGTCATGGATGCGGGTAAGCATTGGACCAACCGCACAATTGTTCAATATTGAGCAAAATGAAAACATCGGAAAGTTTGTAGCTAACACTGCCGCCAGCGGCTTGACTGCAAGTTCGTTTGACAGGAAATTTTATGGAGGATTGCAGGCATTGCTGGACATTAATTCCAGAAACAATCAGGTATTGCCCTCTCGAGGCTTTTTGTTAGACGCGGGTGCACGTTCGCTTTTTGGATTGTCGAATGCAAGTGGCAATGTCACGCAATTACATTGGGACATGAGTGTGTTGGCGAGTTTCAAACCCGATCCGAAAGTGGTATATGCATTCCGACTGGGAGTAGGTACCAACTTTGGTGACTTTGAAATGCCGCAAGCGCAATATTTAAGCGGCACAGAAAACCTTAGGGGCTTCAGACAGAATAGATTTGCCGGCAGAACTGCCTTTTATCAAAACACAGAAATCCGTGTAAAGCTGCTTGACTTCACCACTTACCTTTTTCCCAGCGCAATTGGTGTTCACGTATTTAATGATATTGGAAAAGTTTGGATGAGAAATGAAGAATCCGCAAGGTGGCACGACGGTTTTGGTGCAGGTATCTGGCTCTCTCCCATCAAACGGTTTGTGATTACGGGCTCAATCGCTCATTCAAAAGAAGAAAAAGCGATGCCTTACTTCACTTTTGGATTTCATTTTTAGTAAGGAAACCATTGAAAAAAGAGGTAACAACAGGCATTATCTTACCGCCTGTTCTTTCGGATATTTTAGGAATGCTTCCTTTGTCGGTGTGTTTACTTCCGAGGTAAGGTCAATGTTCACGCGAACAGCTTTCAAGCCGCTAATCCCCTGCGTGTCTTCCAACTCCAGGTGCTCAACATTGTCACCCAATAATTTTTCGTTTTGAAGGAATTCTATGTACTCAAGATATTCCGCCAGCTCTTTTTGTTGCGAGTATACGATGGCTACTGTTCCTGGCTGCGTTAACCTCTCTTCAGAATCGCGCAAATGCACTTTGTCAATTCGCTTTTTTACGATCTCGTACCTGATGTTGTATGCACCATCCACGTCAAACTTTCTTTCCTTTCTGCGGAAGCTGATATTTATCGGAACTGCCTGGGCCAAAATAAGCTGGGTGGTTTGCAGTTGCATTGATAATCGCTTTTCGAGAGCGTGGGTGAGCCGTGCAGCGCGGGCGAGAAAAGACAATTGCCACAGCTTCAAATTTCTAACATACATTTCGTTAAATGGCTTCCATGGCGACAACGATTGTCCAACATAAATGTTGAATTCAACGCCATCGGTGATATACCTTTCAAAGTAGTGTGGAAAGATCTCTTGCGCAAGCGATTGCTCCTGATCTATAAACCGGTCAAGCGTATCGTTAATGCGTGTGATGCTGTCCTCGTAGTTCTTCCTATGGTGATAAACCACCTTTTTCTGATCGTCAATTGCAGAAAAATAATTGTGCAATACGCTTTTCAACTCCGGTTTCAGGTGCATCAGATTATTCAGCAACTGATCCAGATTGTTTTGCAAGAATTCGTAGATCTGCATTTCGTCATCCGAAAGCAAATTTTCCGATGCCGCCGAAATGTACTTTTCAATTCTGTACTTCGTTTCGTGCAAAAGCGGAAAATCAATCACCTTCGCTGCTTTCGTGAGCACTTCCTGTGCAAGCGTCAACTGTTCCAAAAGATCGAGCTGAATGGAATTGCTTCTCTCCACAGATGAATTCCGAATATCAATAGAGCCATACAGCGGATAAACATCAGCAAAAGAAATGGTGGGCATTTTCGGGAGTTCACTCATCTGGCGGTTCTGCAGAAAGTGAAACGCTGCTTCGGTGAACTTCCACTCCACTGCAGGTTGTATTGCGGTGAAATGATCCTTGATTGTTTTGTCTATTTGCATATCAAGGCTTTCATTCGTTTTTTCCAGCGCCAGGGTAAATAACGGAATTACAGGGTTGATCAGTGCAACATGAGGCTTAAGTAATTCATTATTCTTTGTGCTGACGATCTCCAGTAGTCCAATCAGCTCGCCGTCTTCGCATTTCAATGGGCAAAGAATAAGACTGGCTGCACCTTCAGCTACGTAGTACTGCAACAGTTCATTTGTAGCCAGATTTTTTTCCGACAGAGATTTATAAAGTACCGGCTCGCTAATGTTGTAGAACAGTTGCTGACATAGTTGGCTGATCTTATCCTTTTGCCTGATGACATCTTTGTTCTTAAACAATATACTATTTCGATAGTGCGTATCGGTGTACAGGTAAAAATCACTTTTTTTGAAAAACGGTGTGATTCCGATTTTCACGTCCTTCAATCCAACCAAACTTTGCACGTGCTGTTGCAATTCGTCGTAAACATCGGTATCAGAGAAAGCATTAATGTTAATCAGCAGATTTTTAATTTCAGAAACCACCTGCTCTTGTGTTACATCAGTAACATCAATTACAACAATGCCCTCAAATTGAAAATTCTCCAAGGGAAGCACTTCACTTTTTTCACCGGAAGTCAAATATGTCTCCGCGGATACATTTTGCGGCAGTGAAAAATCATTAATCGGCTTCACATCTACAAACTGGGCATTCAAACGCAGTTCGTAATGTTTTTTTAACCCCGCTTCCGGATCTGTGAACGAGTGAACGGATGTGGTGGTGACCGGAACAAAAAGTGAATACAACCTTTGAAGGATAACATTGTGAGCCAATGAAACAGCAGCGTTGGTAATATCAATAGTCGCTCGGCGGTCGGGAACGGAAATGCTGCTGCCTTCCTTCAAAAAAATATTACGAAAATCGGTCGAAGCGTAAATCGTTTGCAGCTGAAAGGGAAAAGTAACCGCATACATTCCACGGTTTTTTGAACTAGAAGGCGGAAAAATTGTAGAAAGTAGAGTTTCGATGAGTTCCTTGTTTCTCTCAAGAATGGATGGGTCTTTCACGGGCTGAAGCAGTTCAGGAACCGATTCTATTTCAGACAAAAGGGACTGGTACAGCTTTCTTGCACCAGGCTTGCCGTCCTCAATCATCTTCTTCAACACATTGATCAGTGGCCTAAAAGACAAAACGCTGTTTAGGGTCGAATTACTATGTTGCGTGTTAGGCATCTATCGCTTAGTCAATTTCCTTTATAAAGTCAACCTCTACGCCAAGTTGAAAACAACGGTATTTAAGGCTTCGGAGGAGAAGCTTTTGCCTTTTTTTCCACTACAGTGTGGTAATATTTACACACTGGCTTTAAACCACAATCAAAGCACTTGGGATTTCGGGCTGTGCACACATACCTCCCATGCAAAATCAGCCAATGATGGAACTTGTGGACCAGCGCTTTGGGAATGTGCTTTACCAATTGCATTTCGGTTTGCAACGGATTTTTCGCATTTACCGTCAGCCCGATGCGGGCGGAAACCCTAAAAACGTGGGTATCCACAGCCATATTAGGCTGTTTGTCAATGACGGACGTGATCACATTTGCCGTTTTCCTGCCGACACCAGGTAACTGCACCAGTTGATCTACACGCATGGGAATTTCTCCGCCGAACCTTTCCATTACAAGTTTCGCCATTCCAAGCAAGTGGCGGGACTTGTTTCCGGGAAAGGAAATGCTTTTGATAATGGCGAAAACGTCTTCGTATTCACCCGCCGCAAGAGAGGAAACGTTGGGGAATTGCGCAAAAAAGGCCGGCGTTATCATATTCACCCTTTTATCAGTGCACTGTGCAGAGAGAATAACGGCAACTAAGAGTTCGTAAGGATTGCTGAAAACCAGTTCGGTTTCCGCTTCAGGTCGTGTGGTCTTAAAATAATCTATAACAGCATCGAAGCGCTGCTGACGGGTCATGCCGCTAAGATATGGCTATTTGGAAGTAACGATTTGCTGCTCTGCAGCATGCCTCAGTACATTCAGAACAATTTCCGTGCGGGGTGCCACCACAATATTGTTCAAACGCTCCATAGAGGTTTTCAAAACTGACAGTTTTTCGCGAAGCGTCCAGTCCTTCTTCAAAGCCTGATCGATTTCAGCTGTTTGCTCGGGAGATGTTTCTTTGTACAAATACAGAAGTAAGTCTTCGGGAGTATAATTATGCATATAGGCGAACCAATTTAAGAATAACAATTTGACGGTTTTCTTAGCTTAAACGGCTCTTACTATAGGTTATTGTGTCTGATTTACCTTTTTACTGCCTGGAAGCCTTTTCTACCAGAAAAATATCTTCATTTTCACGCTTCATCAGGTATTTTTCGCGGGCAAACTTTTCAATTGCTTCAGAGTTTGTTTTCAGGTCTGAAGTGAACTCCTTGTTCTCCTTTATTTCTTTTTCATAGTAAGTCTTCCCCTCCTCAATCTCCTGCAACTCCCTTCGTCTTTCCAGCTGAGTAAACAAATCATTCTTATCGAAGAACATCATCCAAACCACGAAGAAAGCAATTGCCAAAAAGAACTTATTTCTCAAAAAAGGCGGTATGCGGCGGATGACTTTCATAAGAATAGATGATGGTATCGTAAATATAAAAAGAATCCTGCTTTCGCAAGATTCTTCTTTACTATTTTGATTTACTACTTCTTACCAAACTTCAACGCGGCGGACGGATAATACGCCGACTCACCTAATTGTTCTTCGATTCGAAGGAGTTGATTGTACTTAGCCATGCGATCGGTGCGGGATGCAGAGCCCGTTTTTATTTGTCCGCAATTGAGCGCTACCGCTAAATCGGCAATGGTTGTATCTTCCGTTTCTCCGCTACGGTGACTCATAATCGTGTTGTATCCATTGTGCTGCGCCATCATTACAGCATTGATGGTTTCTGTCACCGTTCCTATTTGGTTTACTTTCACCAGCAGGGCGTTTGCAATGCTTTTTTCAATTCCCTGATTAAGTCTTTTCACGTTGGTAACGAACAAATCATCACCTACTAATTGCACCTTGCTGCCTATAGTGTCGGTCAGGGCTTTCCACCCATCCCAGTCATCTTCTGCCATCCCATCTTCTATTGACACGAACGGATACTGGTTCACCCAATTTTCCCAATATTTCACCAGTTCATCGCTGCTCATAGTTTTGCCGCCGCTTTTGTGAAACACATATTTACCATTTGTATACAACTCACTGTTGGCAGCGTCCATAGCAATGAATATTTCAGAACCTGCTTTGTAACCTGCTGCATCAATGGCGCTAAGCACCGTTTCGATTGCTTCTTCGTTGGAGCCAATGTTAGGAGCAAATCCACCTTCATCGCCTACGTTTGTACTATATCCTTTTTTCTTCAAAACGGTTTTTAACGCGTGGAAAATTTCCACCCCCCAACGCAACCCTTCGCCGAATGTTTTAGCACCTACCGGCATCACCATGAACTCCTGGAAATCGATTTTGTTGTCAGCGTGTGCACCACCATTGAGGATGTTCATCATTGGCACGGGCAGCGTCTTGGCATTGGTCCCGCCAATGTATCTAAATAACGGGAGCGCCGATTCCTCTGCCGCAGCCTTAGCCACAGCCATGCTCACCGCGAGAATGGCGTTCGCACCGAGCTTCCCTTTATTTTCGGTTCCGTCCAACTTGATCATCAATTCGTCAATTCCTGTTTGATCGGCTACGTCGTATCCTTCAAGTTCCGGAGCAATCAATTCATTTACATTCTTCACAGCGTTAAGCACTCCTTTGCCCAAAAAGCTCTTTTTGTCGTTGTCGCGAAGTTCCACTGCTTCGTGCACGCCAGTACTGGCGCCACTCGGCACCGCCGCCCGACCGAGCACACCTTCATCGGTAATCACATCAACTTCTACGGTTGGATTTCCGCGGCTATCTAATATTTGTCTGGCAAAAATTTCCTCTATGTAACTCATGGTAATCTTTTTAGAAGTGCAAAGAAACGACGTTGAAATGGGGCAACAAAATCAGCAGAGGTGATTAACGTCAGGCTTTCTCTTTCTTTAGAAAATTCATTAAAACAACAAGTGCAACACCTGCAATGACAAATGCAATAGCAATGATGTGCAGCTTGCCGGCAAGAAAGAATTTTTTGCTGGGATCACGTTCCAGCGCAAGAAAGATAATGTCTCTTGAGAGCTTCGCCATTGACGCGGAATCGGTGGTGAACCCGCCGCTTTCGTTGTATTTCAGAGAATGATAATAACCTCTGATGTTGCGCTTTTTATCAATTAAAACAAAGACATCCGTGTGAGCAAAGCTGCTGTCAACCAACCCGCCATCTTCAGCAGGAAGTCTCATTTCATTTATCGAAAGATCATAAATCTGCTTTTTGTCGCCGGTGAGCAGCCACCAGTTTTGTGGATCAATTTGAAAACGGTCTGCCCACTTTTTTAGCTCTGCAACACTATCGCGTTCCGGATCAATGCTAAATGAAAGAAACTGAATGAAATCAGGATCGCGGTTGCCGACTTTTTCAGAACTTCTGATGGACTCCTGCAACGCTTTCATATTTTTCGTAAGCGTTGGACAAATAGTGGGGCAGTGTGTAAAAAAGAAGTTTGCAACTACAAGCTTTTGCGGAATATCGCTCCAGCTGACTTTTTTTCCAAGTTGATTTGTCAATTGAAAATCACTGATCTTATGCCAAACGGTGTCAATGTATCGCTTTCCTTTTTTTGTAATAACAATAGTAGAATCGGGAATGTAATGCGGCGGTGGAATAGCGTCCCTGTCTGTGTAACTCTTTAAAATAAAATAAGCGGTTAAAGGAAGAAACAACACCAGCAGTATTCCTAAAACAGCTTTCTTATTGATCACAGCAGCAGATTAAATCTTAACTGCGCAAATGTAGTACAGAGATGTTCAATGGCAGATGTTAAAACAACAGATGAATTACGCCACAACTGGCGGAGTTCTGCTTGCCGAAACGCTATGAATCAGATGGAACGTTAATGCAGCGGATGAACGGCTGTATCGCCCTCATTCATTGGTTTTGCCATTTCGTGCGTGACAGGAAGATAGCGATTTCGCAATGTTCTGAAAGAACTTCCATCCCACAGAAACGCAGTGATAAACCAAACAAACAGCAGCAGCGGTACAACTATCGTCATGATCATATTTCTGATTTCATCACCCAGGTGCATGAATATGCTGACGATGTAAAATGCTTTGGCGAGTGAAAGGATGCAAATAAAACCTTTGAACGTCATATGAAGCCACGAGGGCAAGCCGGTAGCTAAATAGTTTGTAAGCCCCAGTCCAAGTTCGATTAGCGTAATGACAAGCAAAATCCAAAACGTTCTCCAGATCCTCTTGGTACTTGCAGACGGCTCGTGATGCAGTGTTACTTCCTGATGCTGTGGATGTTCCATTTATAATAAATGAGTTTAAATAAGATAAAAACAAAGGAATACAAATACCCAAACAAGGTCAACGAAGTGCCAGTAAAGTCCCACTTTCTCCACCATAAGGTAGTGACCTCTTTTTTCAAACACGCCATTCATCGTCATGATGAGCACTATAGCATTGATAACAACCCCTGAGAACACGTGAAAACCATGAAACCCTGTAATGGTGAAAAAGAAGTTTGTGAAGTTTGTCGAGGCTACTGTTCCATCAGCATTTTGGAACGGATTACGTCCCCACCATGCTCCTTCGTGATACAGATGCGTCCATTCCCATGCCTGGCAACTTAAAAATGCAAGTCCTCCCACAATAGTCCATGCGAGCCACTTTACAACTCCTTTTTTGTTTCCGTGATGCCCCTCATGAACAGCCAGCACCATGGTGACAGAACTCATGATCAGAATAAAAGTCATTAAGCTCACAAATGCGAGTGGCAGGTGAGCATGCCCGGCTCCGGGAAAGGCGTTGAACACTTCATTGGGATCAGGCCAGGAGTTCTGTGAAAAACGTACAGTTCCGTACGAGATCAGCAAAGCTCCAAAAGTGAAGGTGTCGCTCATCAGGAAGTACCACATCATCAGCTTTCCGTACTCCACATTGAAGGGACTTTTTCCTCCGCTCCACCAGTTTCTAGTTGCCACAGCAGTTGTTGCCATAGAATCAATTTCTGATTTAACGCTTAATGCCTGAAATCAACATTGTAAAATGAAGCATCAGACTTCGATATTACTTAATCCAAATAAAAAAAATCAATAAGTACAACCATAAAACATCAACAAAATGCCAATACGTACTCATTACTTCGTACGGCACAGAGCTATAGTTCTTCGTCTGTCCAAAATATTGTTTGATTATGATAATAGCTAATGCTACCACTCCTCCAAGCACGTGTAGTGCGTGCAACCCGAAAATTACATACAAAAACTGCCCAGCACCGGATCCTTCAAAATTGACGCCGTGCTTCCACAACCAGCTGAACCCAATCCACTGCAGAATTACAAAAGCAACGCCGAGCAAAAGTGTGGCAATTAACAACAGACGAAATTGAGCCATGGACCGGCGCTTAAATGCAACCAGTGATGACTGCAGTGTGATGCTGCTAACGATAAGAACAGCGGTGGAAAACCAAAACACCTTTGGTGTTTGAACATTTTCCCAACCCGGCTGACCACTTTTCACAATGTATGCACTGGTTAAACCGGCAAACATCATTACGATACTTGCAATTGCCACCCACAAAGCAAACTTGTGCGGATGAATTCTATTTTGTTGTTGCGTACTCACAATATTCATAATCCCACTTTATTTAAATTTTGCTTGCGAGCAAGGCTAATAGCACCACAGGCAAGTAAATGTAGCTGCCAAACATCACCCGTCTCGCGGATTTTACATCCATCGCGGTGTACAAGCGAACACATTGGGCAATTAGAAATACATTAGCCAGCACCACTATCGCGAGACAAATAATTCCCCCGATACCCTCGTAGCTGCACAAGCCGAATACGTAAGGGAGAATGCAAACAGGCAATAACAACAATGCGTAAATGATTGTCTGCATCGCCGTGAATTTTGTAGGACCATTTTCAGCAGGGAGCAATTTGAAGCCTGCAGTTGTGTAATCCTTGTGCGCAATCCAGGCGATAGCCCAAAAATGAGGGAACTGCCACAAAAATTGAATACCGAACAAAATCCAGCCTCCGTAATCTTGCCATCCGTTTGTTGTTTGAAAGATTGCATCATTACCTGCTGCCCAGCCGATGAGGCATGGCAACGCACCGGGAAACGCTCCCACCAAAACAGCAATTGCGCTATGCTTTTTTAATGGAGTGTAAACAAACGCATATAAAAACCCGCTGAAGATCGCAAGACCGGCACTTAACCAATTGAAGAAAAAGCCAAGGATCATGACCCCAACAAAACCGGTAATCCATGCAAACGTCCATCCCTCGGCTTCGCTCATTCTGCCGGAAGCGATGGGGCGTGACCCTGTCCGCTTCATTAATGCATCAGTGTTTCTTTCAATTGTTTGGTTCAGCGCATTTGCACTGCCTGTCACCAGAAACCCGCCGATGAAAAGCAGCACCAACATACCGAGGTCGAATTCAACCACTTTAGGTGCCAGCAGATAGCTCACAACACTCGAAAAAACCACCATGATATTTAAAGATGGTTTTGTAAGCGCCAGGTAATCTTTTACCTTACTGGTCTTCAGTCCCGCCTGCGCCGAATGTGTCATGATCTGCTCCATGTCTGCTATAAAAATTGAACAGTTTACTTTGTTGTGGTTAGAAAATTAATGTTTTGATTCCTCTGGATTTACCGGTTCTATTTGCGAAACAAAATCTCTTCCATCTTTACCGTAGTCATATGGCCAACGGTGCACTTCCGGAATCTCTCCAGGCCAGTTTCCGTGTCCCGGATTTATTGGCGTGGTCCACTCAAGTGTTGAAGCATGCCAAGGATTTGTTGTTCTAACTTTTCTTCCTTTAAACATTGAATAAAAGAAGTTGAACACAAACATCAAGTTCACAGCAAAAACGATTATCGTTACAATGGAAATCATGCGGTTGAGGTCACCAAACTGATTGAAAGATTTCCATTGTGAGAAGTCGACATACCGTCTGGGCACACCCGCCAATCCCATATAGTGCATCGGCCAGAAAATTAGATAGGCTCCTGCCAGTGTCACCCAAAAGTGAATGTATCCCAAAGTTGGATTGAGGAAGCGGCCGAACATCTTTGGAAACCAATGATACACGCCTGCAAACATTCCGAAGAATGCAGCAACACCCATCACCAGGTGAAAGTGAGCGATGATAAAATATGTATCATGCACGTGAATATCAATGGTGGAGTTGCCCACCCAAATACCAGTCAATCCGCCCGAGATAAATAAGCTCACAAATCCAATGGCAAAAAGCATTGCAGGAGTAAACCGGATATTGCCACGCCAAATAGTTGTGATCCAGTTAAACACTT
>JAEZJD010000219.1 GCA_023436425.1 Bacteroidota bacterium
GGATAATGGTCCTGAAAAAGGTGATGTGTTGGTGTTGGGCTGGGGCTCTACTTATGGAGTGATTAAAACGGCAGTGAGAGAATTGCTTAGCGAAGGTCATAATGTTGCCCATGCGCATCTCCGTTACGTGCGGCCGTTCCCGAAAAACTTGGGAGAAATTTTGAAGAACTATAAAACTGTGTTGATTCCCGAAATCAACAACGGACAGTTAATTAAAATTATCCGGGACAAATATTTTGTTGATGCCAAAGGCTACAACAAGATCATGGGTGTGCCGATTACGAAAACAGAACTGGTAGAAGAAATTAAAAAGCATTTACCTACCGATGCTATTGCTTCAAAACCGGAACCCTCGCAGGAGAATTTTTATCAATTAGCCTCGAATAAAGAGCAGCTTTCGGAAGGATAACTTTTTATTGGCGCTGTGGCTTCCGCGGCGTTAATGTTTGAAGTGGCGCATTCCCGTGAGCACCATGCCAAGATTGTGTTCCCGGCAGTAGTCGATGCTTTCTTTATCCCGGATAGAACCACCAGGCTGAATAAATGCAGTGACGCCGGCCTCGCGACCCATTTTCACGCAATCGTTAAATGGAAAAAATGCATCACTGGCCATTGCAGACCCAATTAAGTCAAAGTTGAATTGTTTTGCTTTCTCTATTGCCTGGCGCAGTGCGTCTATACGACTTGTTTGTCCGCAACCTTTGCCAATCAGTTGTTTATTTTTTACAAGGGCAATCGCATTTGACTTGAGATGTTTGCAGACAATATTTGCAAAAATTAAATCCCCTTTTTCCTCTTGTGTGGTGTGCCGTCCACCCACTTCATCCCACTTTTCGTAGCTGTCGGAATCTTTGTCCTGAACAAGGATTCCATTCAAAATCGATTTCGAAATTTGCGTGTTCGATTTTGAGGTGTGCGATTTCAATTGTAACAATATTCTGTTCTTTTTAGATTTTAATTTCTGCAGTGCGCCATCTGCAAAAGATGGGGCGATAAGAACCTCAAAAAATATTTCGTTGATAGCATCTGCTGCTGCAGTGGAAATCTCTGCATTGCACACCAGCACTCCTCCAAAAGCACTTTCCGGATCACCTGCTAATGCCTCTTTCCATGCATCTTCAGCTGAAGCTCGCGATGCAATACCACAAACATTGGTGTGTTTGATAACAGCAAAAGTGGTCTCGTCAAACTCATGTATCAGATCAATGGCTGCGTCAATGTCCACAAGATTATTGTAGCTGATTTCCTTGCCATGCAATTGCTCAAAGTTCTCTTTCAAATCTCCGTAAAACACGGCTTGCTGATGCGGATTTTCTCCGTAGCGCAAAGGATTTCCCGGCGATGATTGACGGGTTTGATGATCGCCTGGATTAAAGTATTTGTCAATGGCGATATCATAATCTGCAACGACGGAAAAAGCCTTGGCAGCAAATGCTTTGCGCTGTTCTAATGTCACTTCGCCGCCTTGTTGTTGTAAGTGCTGAAGGAGGTGTTGATAATCTTCTTTCGATGCAACTACAGTAACATCTTTAAAATTTTTTGCGGCTGCACGAATCATGGAGGGTCCGCCTATGTCAATTTTTTCTATAATAGTTTTTTCGTCGGTTGTCTGTGCCACTGTTTCTTTGAAGGGGTACAAGTCCACAATTACGAGGTCGATCTCGGGGATGTGATATTCCTTCATCTCCTCCGCATCCTGCTCATCATCTCGTCGCCCCAAAATGCCGCCGAACACTGACGGATGTAGAGTTTTTACTCTGCCCCCTAAAATGGAGGGATACGAAGTCAATTGCTCCACAGGCACAACTTCAATTCCAACCTCTCTTAAAAACTTTTCAGTTCCTCCGGTTGAATAAATGGTTACACTTCTTCGCTTCAACTCGTTTGCTATCGGTTCGAGTCCTTCTTTGTAAAAAACTGAAATAAGTGCTGATGCAATTTTCTTGTTCATAAAATTTCAAAGTGTTATTGTAAGTTCATCACGAAAGCTCCTTTTTCACTCACGTCGTAAAACAGTATGTGCAGTGAGTCGCAGTCATGTTTCCATAGTTTGCTTTTCCATTGCGGCACCGATCCGTCTGCCACTACTTGATAAATCCGAAAGTTATTTGCCAAGTCAGAGATATGCAGTCTGGGATTTTTTGACAACACGACAAGGTCTATCTTCTCTTGTTTGTCTTTCATTCCAAGCCTAAGTGTAGTATCCGTGATGAGAATTTTTTTGCCGGAGAATTCGAACTGTTTTTCATCAGACACTCCCAAATGTGAACTACTGAGCCGGTGGAGAATTCGTGACGGTTGCAGATGGAAGTTGCGCTGAAAATTATTTTGAAGTAAATCGCTGTCACCGATGAATATTAAATTTCTGCCACTGATTATGTCTATCGCCTGGTGTTTGGGGACATTATAAACAATTAGTTTTTTTTGATCTGCTGCTTCCACAAAGGAAACAGTGCGCAGACCGGCAAAAAGTATTAAAGCGACAAGTCCCACCAATACTGCACTTCTGTTTTTCTCCATTAACCAGTAACAAATTGCAGCTATCGAAATGGTTAAAACAATTGTTTGCAACAGTGAAATAGATAATCCATTCCACACAGCAAAAGGTAAATCGTTTACCCACTCGATATAGGTGTTCATGACATAAACCAACCATTTTAGTATAACGCCAAGAATTGTTGCAGCAGGTGGAATGAAAGCGAGCACGCACAAAAGTATTTCACCGAACAGTATTGCGCTTGACAACGGCACTGCGATGAAGTTGGTGATCAAAAATAACAGTGGCATTTGGTGAAAATGATAAATGCTAATCGGCAATGTCAGAATTTGGGCCGCAGCCGTGGCTGCCACGATTTTCCAGAAGAAATCTGCTACTACATTTTGTATGTATAACCAATTATATATCGGTTTGAAAAATATCACAATGCTTAAAACGGCAGCATATGATAGTTGAAAGCCAACATCCCATAACCAAAAAGGATTGTAGCACAACAAACAAAATGCTGAAAGTGCTATAGTGTTGTAAATGGAGGTTTTTCTTGCGAACATTTCGCCAACTGCGAGAAAGCTGAACATTACTGCCGACCTGATAATTGACGGACCTGCTCCGGCAAGGATGCTGAAGAGCCAAAGTCCTGCAAGGATGACAATGAATTTCGCCCAATAAAGTTTTTTTCTTGACTTGATTGGTCGGGTTAATTGCAGGAGAAGCCAATAAATAATTCCAAGATGCAAACCTGAAATTGCAATCACGTGAACAACCCCTGTATTTGAATATGCCTGAACAAGATTTTTATCCAAGTCATCTTTGTAGCCAATCAGCAATGCTTCGGCTAATCCCTGCTCCTTGTTGCCGCTGATGTATTTGCGAATGGTATGAACAACCCATTGCCGTGTCGAAAAAATAAAATCGCGAAACCAATTTTTCTGCAGCGTTGGCAAAACCACATAATCGGCACGCGTTAAATACACTTGATGTGTGATTCCCTGGAACAGACAGTACTGTTTGTAATCAAAACCACCGGGATTTCCGGAGTTTTTTATCTCCTGTAACTCCTTTGTAAAAACCAGCTGCGAGCCATAACCGATTGATGAATGACCGGTATCTTTTTTAAAGTAGATAAGGAGTTTTCCGTTCGCTTTCGCAGCACTGTCATTACGGTGCACAGTTGTGAAGCTTGCCGCTGCTTTGTATGAGTTCTCCTTTTCGACAAGCGGCTCCTGAATTGTCACCACTACAGCGTTTCCCTTTTCATAAGAATATCCAATCCAATGCTTGTCATTTCGAACATCGTTGAGCCAAACCAAAGATGCACCCGCTAATGCGAGTAGCAGGTTAACGGCAACGCCATTTGCAGCTGCAAACCTGAATAAAAATGAAAGCGAAGAGAATGAGTAAAGTACAACGAACAGCAAAGCAACAGCCAATGCAACTGATAACGTTTTTATGTCAAATTGAAAATGCCACTGCAATACAATGCCACATGCCAGAGCGATAAACCACCGGAGTGCAGGAGCCTTTGCCCAGATGTAAATTTTTGCAGTCATTAGGTCAAATTACGCGGCACCATAAACATGAAAGAAATGATAACACCTATCGTAGCTGCTGCTGTTACAAAAAACGTTACATCGCTGCCGAAATAACTCCAAAGCCCACCTGCAATAATGCTCGCCAGCAGCGCACCTATACTTTCTCCGGATGTATAGAATCCAACCGCCGTGGCAGTATTTTTCTCATTTGCCAGGTTAGTTATCCATGCTTTTGAGATTCCTTCCGTAGCTGCTGCATAAACGCCGTAAATGACAAATGCTGCCGCAATTACTACGGTTGAATTTGCCACACCAAACATAAAGTAAACACCTGCAAATAACAGTAAGCCGCTGATAAAAACCTTTTTTATCCCAACTCTGTCCGCAAGTGCGCCTAACGGATACGACGCAGCGGCAAAAACAACATTGTACAAAATGTAAGCTCCAATTGTAAGTAGATCACTGCCGGTTATTTCTTTTGTTTTCAAGAGCAGAAAAACATCGGCGCTGTTGAATAAAGAAAATATCAATAGCCGCACAACTACCCTTTTGTAATCTGCCGATGCAATTTTCCAATACGTAAAGAATGAAAAGAAATTTCCCTTTCCCAATGTTGAAGTGACCTGCTGATGCTCCTTTACGAAAAACACAAGAGCCACTGAAACGAGCCCAGGTAAAAATGCAATTACGAAAATCAATCTGTACTGAGATGGAAAAATGATCAATAGCAACAATGCCACTGTGGGTCCAATTGCAGCTCCCAAAGTATCCATTGCACGATGCAAGCCGAAGACTCTTGCTTTTGTCTCCGCCGTGGCATTTTGAGAAAGAAGAGCATCCCGCGGCGCAGTACGTAATCCTTTGCCGAGGCGGTCTGTCGTTCGTGCAAAAAATATCCAAACGGGATAAGCGAATGCCGCCATCATTGGTTTCGACAGAGCGCTGAGAAAATAGCCCCATTTCACAAATGGCAAACGCCTTCCTTTTTCGTCGCTCAGTTTTCCAAAATAGCCTTTGCTGATTCCGGCTGTGAAGTTTACCACGCCTTCAAGTACGCCGATCAGCAGAACAGAAAAACCAATCTCTCTCAAGTACACGGGGATCACAGGATACAGCATCTCACTGGCGACGTCTGCAAAAAGGCTCACCAGCGACAGAATCCAAACCGTGCGATTGATCACTTTCACCAAACAAATGTAGGTGCCGCGGAATGTCGAAGAAAAAACTTTGTAGCCAGCTGCATTACTGCTATGGCGCTTCTGTTGTGTCACTCACTTCTGCGTTCTGTAATTCTATTCAACATTACAGCATCCTGAGACCCCCGGCGTATGCAGGAATCATGTCGTGCTTCGCAGAAGAAGCCGCTTGTTTCTGTGCTGCCTTTTTACAAGTTCTTCATTGAGCTAACTTTGCTTTCATGAACAAAATTGTTTTCATCACGGGCGCTACATCAGGTTTCGGCGAGGCACTTGCCTACAAGTTTGCACAAAATGGTTATCAGCTGATTTTAAATGGCCGCAGAAAAGAAAGATTGGAAGAATTGCAGCGCACACTGGAGAAAGAGTATAAAACTTCCTGCATGCTTTTGCCGTTCGATGTTCGCCAAAAAGAAGCAGTGTTTAAGGAAGTTGATTCGTTACCGGAAAAGTGGAAGGAAATTGATGTTCTCATAAACAACGCAGGATTGGCATTGGGCAGGGATCGTTTTCATGAAGGCGACATAGATGATTGGAACACGATGATTGACACAAACGTGAAAGGATTGCTGAATGTATCAAGAGCTGTTTCTCCGTTGATGGTACAAAGAAAGCGCGGGCACATCATCAATATTGGTTCTACCGCTGCAAAAGAAATTTACGAAAAAGGAAATGTGTACTGCGGAACCAAAGCAGCCGTTGAAGCAATAAGTCACGCAATGCGCATTGATTTGTTGCCTTATTACATTAAAGTGACTGCAATACATCCGGGTGCAGCAGAAACAGAGTTTTCAAAAGTGCGATTCAAGGGAGATGAGCAAACGGCAAAAAGTGTTTACGAAGGGTTTCAACCGCTGTCGGCACAAGATGTTGCAGACGTTGTGTTTTATACAACAACACTGCCACCACACGTATGCATCAACGATTTAATTGTTACTTGCACGCAACAGGCAGATTCTGTTTACTTCAACAAAGACGGCCAAAAACTTAGCTGATTTCCGCTGTTTTATTTTCTGCTGTAATTCGGTGCTTCACGGGTGATCTCCACATCATGCGCATGGCTCTCGCGAATGCCTGCATTCGTAATTTTTACCATTTTTGCCTGCTGCAATTCAGCAATATTTGTTGCGCCTGAGTAACCCATGCCTGCACGGAGACCGCCAACAAACTGGTACACTATTTCTTTCAGCATTCCTTTGTATGCCACTCTTCCTTCAATACCCTCGGGAACATATTTTTTTACGTCAGCTTCCGGATCCTGAAAATACCTGTCGCTGCTGCCTACGGACATTGCGCCCAACGAACCCATGCCGCGGTATTCTTTAAATTTTCTTCCTTCATAAATTATTGTGTCGCCGGGACTTTCCTCAGTGCCTGCAAAGATGCTTCCCATCATCACGCAATCGGCGCCTGAAGCAAGGGCCTTCACCATGTCTCCGGTATAGCGAATACCTCCATCGGCAATCAGCGGAATATTTCTGCTTTGCAATGCTGCCCGTGCCTGCATAATCGCGGTTAGTTGCGGCACACCTGCTCCGGCAACAACTCGTGTGGTGCAAATGGAGCCGGGACCAATTCCCACTTTCACAGCATCTGCACCTGCATCCGCCAAAGCTTCTGCACCCGCTGAGGTGGCAACATTGCCTGCGATCACATTAATGTTCTTAAAATTTTTCTTTACTTCTTTCAGCGCATCAATAATTCCTTTTGAGTGTCCGTGTGCGCTGTCGAGGCAAATAATGTCTGCACCTACATTTTGCAGCGCAGCTACTCTGTCCATTAAATCTTTCGATACGCCAACGGCCGCTCCCACCAATAGTCTACCAAGAGAATCCTTCACCGCATTCGGATATGATGTCACCTGGAGTATGTCGCGGTAGGTGATTAATCCAATCAGTTTACCGCTTTTGTCGACCACCGGCAACTTTTCAATTTTCGTTTGCCGCAATATTTTTTCAGCTCCCTTTAAATCAGTGCCTTCGGGAGCAGTGATAAGATGTTCCCTGGTCATCACTTCGCTCACTTTTCGATGCATGTCTTCTTCGAAGCGCAAGTCGCGATTGGTTAGAATTCCCGCGAGCTTGTTACTGCTGTCAACTATAGGAATTCCCCCAATTTTATTTTCTTTCATCAGTCGCAGAGCATCACCAATCGTCGCATCAACAGACAGTGTAATGGGATCTATGATCATTCCGCTTTCGCTACGTTTTACACGTCTCACCTGATCCGCCTGTTTTTCGATGGTCATGTTTTTGTGGAGGATACCAATGCCACCTTCTCTTGCCAGTGCAATGGCCAACGAAGCTTCAGTCACCGTGTCCATTGCCGCGGAAAGCATAGGAATGTTTAGCCGAATGTCTTTGGTGAGTTTTGTTTTTATCTCTACGTCTCGTGGAAGTACTTCGGAGTAGGAGGGAAGGAGCAAAACATCATCGAAGGTGAGACCTTCCAAAAAATTGGGGGAAGAGTTTGTTGCCATGTGCGAAATTAGGGTGAATAGTTTAAAACCATTTTCCCGATTCGTTAAAGCAACTTGTACATCTTTCCGGGAAGGGTTTGTACGAGGTTTTGCAACTCCAAATTCAAGATGGCTGCCGCAACTGCGCTGCTGGTCAATCCACTTTTTAAGTTGATTTCGTCAATGTGTATTTGATCTTTTTCACCGACAAGCTTTATGATAGTTCTCTCCTCGTCTGTGAGTTCAATGAAGATTTCCCGCTGTTGCTTTTTGGTTACTTTCTTTTCCTTCCAACCCATTACTTCCAGCAACTCGTCAGCATCGGTGAGCAGAACTGCCTTATTGTATTTGATTAAATGATTGGTTCCGCCGCTCGCCTTATCCGTTGTGCGGCCGGGCACGGCAAACACATCGCGGTTGTACGCGTCTGCAAGTTTTCCGGTGATCATGCTGCCGCCTTTCACAGCAGTTTCTACAATCACCGTTGCATCGCATAAGCCCGCCACTACTCTGTTTCGGAGCGGAAAGTTGTGTTTATCAGGTTTGGTGCCGCTGAAG
>JAEZJD010000150.1 GCA_023436425.1 Bacteroidota bacterium
AAAGAAAAGCGGAAGTGGAAAGAATCTCAGGGACGAACCTGATGCCGGATTGGTTGCCGCGGGAACAATACAAAACAGATTCTATTCGTGCCTTTCAATGGTTTAAGATTACCAACGACAGCAACTACATAAAAAAGTATTTGCGGAAAAGATGGACGCCGCCTGTAAAAAAAGACACAACAAAAAAGATTACCCGACCTCCTGCGCCGCCACTTCCACGACAAACGAACGACACGGCGCCTGTGCAACGGTTTGGCTACTTAAATAAAGATTTTCTCATTGATCCAAAAAGTTGGATGCAGCAAAACCTGAAAGGAGTGCAACACAATGAGGCGTGATCAACCGGGCATTTCAAAAGGAGTAGATTGGAGTCTCATCTGGATGTACATTCTGCTGGTGAGCATTGGTATTGTTGCCATTTTCGCGGTCACATACAACGAAGGCGATCCGGTTATTTCAAGCTTTTTTTCTTTCAAAACAGATTACAGCAAGCAGCTGTACTTTCTTGGAATTGCAGGCGTGCTTGCTATTTTTATTCTACTAACTGACAGTAAGTTCTTCACGGCAACGGCAAACTTGTGGTACATAGCCGGTATTATTTTACTGTTGCTTGTTTTTCCGTTTCACTCGAGAGTGAAGGGAACAGAGTCAATCATTCGATTTGGAGGATTTCAGTTTCAGCCGGCGGAGTTTTGTAAGGTGTGTGTTTGCCTTGCATTAGCCAAATACCTGTCCCTTCCCAACCTGGATTTTAGTAAAAGCAAATCGCAACTGATTGCTGCAGCTATTGCCTTGGTGCCTGCAGTACTTACGCTGCTCCAAAGCGAAACCGGATTAGCACTCGTATATTTTTCATTTTTCCTCGTCATGTACCGAGAGGGTTTGCCTGCTACAATTCTGATCATTGGATTCTCATTGGGCGTCCTGGTGGTAGCTACGTTGCTGCTCGATAAAAATCTCCTTGCAATTATTTTAACGCTAATTGCCGCATTTCTTGCATTCTTGGCTTCGCGTCAGCGCCGGCGGCGACGAAGTGCTTTTGTGAAGATCATCATACTTTGGGTTATCTGCGTAGGAATACAAAGATTCGCCGTACCATTCATTTTCACGCATATGCTTCATCCGTACCAGGTGGAGCGTATTTACAGTACCATCGGTAGAGACGTTCCCATAGAATATTTGGCAAGGGGTAAGGCGGAGTTTGATGAAGAAGATTTAAAAAAACGTGATACAGATTACAATGTTAAGCAGTCAAAAATTGCGATTGGTTCCGGCGGCGTTACCGGCAAAGGACTGTTGAAGGGAACGCAAACGCGTTATGAGTTTGTGCCGGAGCAAAGAACTGATTTCATTTTTTGTACCATCGGCGAAGGATTCGGTTTTGTCGGCACCAGCTTCCTGGTGTTGCTTTACCTGTTTCTTTTGCTACGCATTATCGCTGTAGCGGAGCGGCAGAGGAGTGTTTTTAGTCGTGCGTATGCGTATGGTGTTGCAGGGGTTTTCTTCTTCCATATTCTCATCAACATATGCATGACCATCGGGCTTGCTCCGGTTATTGGTATTCCTTTGCCGTTTATCAGCTACGGTGGTACATCGCTGCTTACATTCACCATTCTTTTGTTTATTCTCATTCGTTTGGATGCGGACAGGCAAATGGTGCTAAGATAGTTTTCGGGTTACGGCGTAAGAATTGATGCAGTTGTATCGAAACCACATTTGGCGACATGAGAGTTATCCCACTCAGCGAAGGAAGTTTCACAATTGATAAAACAAAATTGTTTGTTCCTTTTGACGAAACGCAGCACGATCTGCAAACGAGACCTGTTGGCAGTTTGCTTGTAGAAGTACAACCCTTTCTTGTCGTTACATCAGAAGATGTTTTGCTTCTCGACACCGGTTTAGGATTTCCTAATCAGGAAAACGGACAATTGCAATTGATCACTAATATTAAGAAAGCAGGGTACGAGCCTGAGCAGGTTACAAAAATTCTGCTGTCGCATTTGCATAAAGATCATGTAGGGGGAATCACAACTGTAGATGGGGAATCTGCTAGCGAGAACAGTGGCTTTCTTTTTCCTTCGGCAACAATTTATGTGCAAAGACGTGAATTAAATTATGCACTAGAAAAAGGTTTGCCATCATTCGTTCCCGAAGAATTGGGCGTGTTTGAAGGTTTGCCGAACGTGCTTTTTTTGGAGTCTGACGATGGGGTAATCGATGGCGGAATAAAATACCACGTGACCGGTGCACATTCACCCTTTCACCAAGTGTTTTGGATAGAAGATGAAGGCGAGATAGTTTTTTTTGGCGCACACGATGCTCCGCAACTGCAGCAGATGAAAATGCGTTATAAAACAAAATACGATCATGATGCTGATAAGGCCATGAACTTGCGCAGAGAATGGTGGGAAAAAGGAAATGAAGAAGGATGGACGTTCTTGTTTTATCACGACATTGCGCACGCTGTTTACAAAAGGAAATAACTTGCGGGCAAGACTCGTGTGTTGGACTTTGACGCTACCGACAACACAAATTTATTAGGTAGGCTTACCGAAACTCGTTCGGTTTTTATTCCGTGGCGGAGGTTGAATCAATATCTGCAAATTCATAGCCTATGTCACGTCTGAAATACATCTCGTCGAATTGAATTTTCTTTAAAGCAGCTTTACTTTTCTCCACCGCCTGCGTTAAAGTGTTTGCTAAGCCCGTTGCGCAAAGAACTCTTCCGCCGCTTGTGAGCACCTGTTCATTCTCCTTCTTTGTGCCTGCGTGAAATATCAATGTACCGTCGTTTGCCGCCTCAAGTCCGTTGATTATAAAACCCGTTTCATAACTATTGGGATAGCCACCGCTTACAGCTACAATCGTGGCTGCGCATCTGGGATCTGACTCCAGTGTAATATTCTGCAAATCGGAATTGGCAGCGGCAATGAGCAATTGCACCAAATCATTTTTAATACGGGGCAGCACTACTTCGGTCTCGGGATCACCAAGCCGACAATTGTACTCAATTACGAAAGGTTCATCATTTACCTTAATCAATCCGAAAAAAATAAATCCTTTGTAATCCAGATTTTTCCTCGTAATGCCTTCGACGGTTGGGTTTACTATTTTTTCTTCTACTTTTTTCATGAACGACGGATCGGCAAAAGGAACTGGACTGATAGCGCCCATTCCGCCGGTGTTCAATCCTTTGTCGCCTTCACCGACTCGTTTATAATCTTTTGCTTCGGGCAGTAGCACGTAATTGTTTCCATCTGTCAATGCAAACACCGACAACTCCACTCCGTCAAGAAATTCCTCTACAACAACCTTTTTTCCTGCCTCCCCAAACTTTGAACGTTGTATCATCAATTCAAATTCTGCTACGGCTTCGACATGATTTTGACAAATGATTACACCTTTTCCCGCAGCCAAACCATCTGCTTTTAATACAATTGGTAGTGGGTGCTGCTTCAAATAGGCGATGCCCTCATCAAAATTTGCAGCAGTGAATTCTTTGTAACGAGCTGTTGGAATCCCGTTGCGGTGCATGAATTCCTTTGCAAAGGATTTACTGCCTTCGAGCCGCGCTGCTTCCTTCGACGGACCGATGATAAACAAGTTTTTTAGTTCGTCCGATTCCCTCAAAAAGTCAACAATACCTTTCACCAGCGGTTCTTCCGGCCCTACAAAAAGAAGATTGATGTTTTCAGAAATGCAGCAATCTTTGATCGCATCGAAATCATTTACACCAAAGGGCATGTTGATAGCACACTGTTCTGTACCTGCGTTGCCCGGAGCCACCAATAGTTTGGAGCATAAGTTGCTTTGACTGATTTTCCATGCAAGCGCATGTTCTCTGCCACCCGAGCCAAGTAAAAGTATATTCATACAAATTGAAAAAGCGAAGTTCGGTCAATTGTGCAAGTGGTAAGAGACACTTATATATTTTTGCTACTTTACGTGCACCATTTATAACCAAACATCATTTATGGAACAAAAAGACGTTCTGAATAGCACAGCCACCAAAGCTAAACATCCACGCTCGCTGTATGTACTTTTCTTCACAGAAATGTGGGAACGGTTTGCGTACTATTTAATGGTTGGTATTCTGCTCCTTTATCTTATTGATACAAAGACAGGAGGCAAAGGTTTTGATGAAAGCGTTGGAGCAGACATTGTCGGAAGTTTTATTGCTCTTGTTTACCTCACACCCTTCATCGGTGGCTTGATTGCAGACCGTTATCTCGGATATTTAAAATCGATTTTTCTTGGTGGTAGCTTAATGGCTGCCGGTTACTTGTGTTTGGCATTGCCCGGTAATACCGCCATGTTTGTTGCGTTGGGAATGATCATCGTTGGCAATGGATTTTTCAAGCCAAACATCAGCACACTTCTTGGTAATATTTACAATCGCGACGACTTAAAGCCTTTAAAAGATAATGCGTACAACATCTTTTATATGGGTATCAACATCGGTGCTTTCGTGTGCAATTTCGTTGCTGCTTATTTGCGCAATACTTATGGGTGGGGTTATGCTTTTGCCGCAGCAGGCGTAGGATTAATTATTGGATTGGTGATACTTGCGCTCAATCTTGATAAGGTTCGTGATGCAGATGTGAAGAAGCCGGTGCAGGCTGAAGACATGCCGATGTCAAAAATTTTTATGTACGTGTTCCTGCCGGCAATCGCTGCTGCTGTTATTGGTTGGTTTATCCCTACAAAACTATTTGGAGAGCCGATGATGGGAAGCCAGGCAAATGACGCTTTCATTTTTGCTTGTTTACCAATTATCGCATTTTATGTTTCGCTTTGGGTGAAAGCAAAAGGACAAGACAAAAGAGGCATTGGTGCATTGCTTTTCATTTTTACTGTTTCCATTATCTTCTGGACGATTTACAATCAAAATTCTACCGGACTTACTCTTTGGGCCGAAAAACACACCGATAGAACTGTTTCTCCGTTCACCGCACAAGTAGCCGACAAGCTTGGCTTTATGCAAACGGTCAGTGATTCGAATAGAATGGTGCCCAAAGTGGATCAATATCTTGTTGACATAAAAGATGAAACAGGCAAAGACGTGCAGATTCTTGGTCCTGACCCTTACTTTAATAATGTGCCAATGGAAAACCGTCCGAACGGTTCTATCAAAGTGGCAAATACTGAATTGTTTCAATCTTTGAATCCATTATTTATAGTGCTGCTCACGCTAATCTTCGTTCCGCTTTTCGGGTGGCTTCGAACGCGGGGGAAGGAACCAACAACAGCGTCGAAATTTGGAATGGCATTGTTCATTTCAGGTTTGTCGGCGTTGGTGATGGTGTTTGCTATCATGTCGGTGCCGTCGATTTATGGTTATAAAGCTTCGCCATGGTGGCTTGTGCTTACATATTTTATATTCACCATCAGCGAAATTTTCTTAAGCCCTATGGGATTGTCTCTCGTTTCCAAATTGGCGCCTGCAAGATTAACGGCGTTGATGATGGGCGGCTGGTTTTTGTCCACATCAATAGGGGGAAAACTTGCCGGTGTGATGACGACATTCTGGAACGATTTCACTGATAAAAAAATATTCTTTCTCATTTTGGTCATTGCAGCATTCATTGGTGGTGTTTTGATTTTTGCTCGTATCAAATCTTTAAATGCTATTGTGAAAGAAAAAGTAGGAGCAGCATAAAATTTACCGAAATATAATTCCATGTTTAAGCAACATCCTAAGGCGCTGCCATACCTTTTTTTCTCGGAAATGTGGGAGCGATTCGGCTACTATTTAATGATTGGCATTTTTACTCTTTACCTGAAAGATGTAAAGGAAGGCTTTTCAATGACCGAAGCAGAATCTGCAGATTTGTACGGAACATTTATTGCGCTGGTTTTTCTCACTCCTTTCCTGGGCGGTCTGATAGCCGACCGTTATTGGGGCTATCGAAAATCAATCATTATTGGCGGCATTTTCATGGGAGTCGGTTATTGCCTGATGTATGTGCATAGCCTGACGATGCTTTACATCGCAATGTTGCTTGTCGTAATTGGAAATGGCTTTTTTAAACCAAATATTTCTACGCTTTTAGGTAATGTTTATTCCACTCCTCAATATGAAAAAAAGAAAGACGTTGGCTACAACATTTTTTACATGGGCATCAACATCGGCGCTTTCATCTGCAACTTTTTGGGAGCAGCCTTGTATATCACGACGGGTTGGGGAGCGGCTTTCGTTGCAGCCGGTGTCGGAATGTTTTTAGGCGTCGCCATTTTTATTATTGGTACTAAGCATTACAAACAATATGACGTCATCAAAGGTGTGAAAGAAGGTGACATGTCGATGATGAGAATTGTGATGATCGTCATTCTTCCGGCAATTCTGTTCGGTATTGCGGGTTGGTTTCTTCCACGTATGCTATTTGGAGGTCCGCTCGTGGGCTCTGAGTCCACGGATGCTTTCATCTTTGCCTGCCTTCCCGTCATTTATTTTTTTGCATCACTGTATTTCAGGTCGGATAAAGACGAGCGAAGACCGGTTGCTGCTTTGTTGTCCATTTTTGCAGTAGTAGTTTTGTTTTGGGCTGTGTTCAAGCAAAATGGATCTGCTCTCAATAACTGGGCTGACAGATACACCGACCGTCAGGTGTCGGGAACGGCACAGGTAATTTTGGAAAACGTAAAGCTGGCGCAAAAGC
>JAEZJD010000155.1 GCA_023436425.1 Bacteroidota bacterium
ATTTATTCCAATGTATGCTACAGGATCGAGGGATTTTGCAGGTCTTGCTAAATTGAATTATTCGATCCGCGCAAATAGCCCGATAAGAAAAACCGATTTTTTCATTAACGCTGCCCGGTTTGCAAAAGATCAATTCGTTGATAGTTCAGGCAAAAAGTGGACACAACATTTTCTAAAACTTGTTCCCGGCGTAAAGTTTACTTTTCGTGAAGCAAGTGCAAGAAGTACCACTCAAAAATATCTGCAGTGGAAAACATTTTTTATCAACGAGCAATCGTTGGATATCACAAGAGACACCCTTCTGCCCGGGCTGCAGGTTAAACTAAAAGGAACAAAACGATACATTAACCAACTTCAATTCGCGTATCAGAACTTTCGCAGCTTATATCCGTACGATGTGACGATGCAGCTGGAACAGGCCGATGGTTTTCTTCGTCCAACGATAACGACCAATTACTTTTTTAATTATCCTTCTGAAGGCGGTTTGCAGGTGCGGATCTTTGCCGGCAAATTTATTTACACCAACGGAAGATCACCACAAAACAAGTACAAGACGGATCGTTTTCAGTTAAACATGAGCGGGCCTAACGGCTTGGAAGATTACACCTACAGCGA
Organism: Bacteroidota bacterium; assembly: GCA_023436425.1. Classification (GTDB taxonomy): domain Bacteria; phylum Bacteroidota; class Bacteroidia; order Chitinophagales; family Chitinophagaceae; genus Flavisolibacter. The sequence goes on from JAEZJD010000155.1 coordinate 616, forward strand.
CTATTTTGTAGGACGCAACGATTTTCAAAATCTTTGGAGTCAGCAAATGATGATAAGAGACGGCGGCTTTAAAATCAGAACTGATTTGTTATCATCCAATCTGAAGCCTGGTAGATCTGACAACTGGTTAATCGCATCAAATTTTACAACAACAATACCCACCAAAATAAATCCGCTGTCGGTCCTTCCGATAAAACTTCCGTTGCGTTTGTTTGCAGATGTTGGAACCTATGCTGAAGCATGGCAGCAATCTGAAAAAGACCGTTTCCTCTTTGATGCGGGTCTGCAGCTTTCCTTGTTTGGAGAGGCAGTGAACTTTTATTTTCCGATTATTTATAGCGGTGTATTCAGAGATTATGTGAAATCTTATCTGTCAGGTAACACATTTTGGAAAACAATGACATTCAGCATCAATTTCTACACACGGGATATAAAGAAAATCAATCGCGAAATTGAGTTCTGAAGAACAACATAGCGTTAGGTATTTGCCCCATCATGACATAGACAAATACTTGTGGGACAGGCGAATTGACACTGCCTCTAACGGTCTGGTATACGCGTATTCTTTTTACCTCGATGGCATGACAGACAACTGGGATGCTATTGTCATGAATGACTATGAAGCAGTAATGCCTTTGCCGTGGCGAATTAAATTTGGCACCGCCTATTTATATCATCCATTTCTTACTGCGCAGCTTGGAATATTTGGTAATGAACTTACAGCAGTCCTCGTCAAAACCTTTTTAAACACCATTCCAAAAAAATTCCGCTATTGGGATTTTCCATTAAACTATAAAAACCTGTTCGTTGGAACTGGTTATCCCTTGTATGTACGAAATAATTTGGTTTTGTCGCTGAATAAACCTCACAAAGCGTTGCAGAATAACTATAAGGGAAACACCAGGCGCATCAGCAGCAAAGCGGTTGAAAACGGATGTAGAATCGAAAGAAATATTGCAATAACAGCCATCATGGATTTGTCACAAAAACAGGTGAAGCAGATCTGTAAAAGTGACTGGCACCGCTTGGAACAGTTGTATGCAGAACTTAGCAAACGCAGAATGGCAGAAACCTATGGTGCCTTTTCCACCGACGGAAAGTTGCTGTCATCAGCAGTTTTTTTTCTGTCTCATCAACGTGCATATTACGTGCTCGCAGGCAACGATCCCGCGAGTCGCTCAATGGGTGCTTCGCACGCACTGATAGACGCTTTCATCCGGGATCACGCTGAACAGGATTTACTACTCGACTTTGAGGGAAGCGACATCGAAGGAGTTGCATTCTTTTTTCGCAGCTTTGGAGCTAATGAGGAAAAATATCCGGCAATAAGATTGAACCGGTTACCGTGGTGGCTCAGACTAATAAAAAGGTGATCACGGATTTTCAATAAGCTTTTCAGCAATGATCAAATCGACCGGCTGCGTGATTTTTATGTTCCTTTCATCTCCATCAATCAACGAAACTTTTAGTCCAAATTCTTCCACCACAGTGGCTTCATCGGTAAACCGGTCTTTATAATCAATCTCAAATGCAGGCAACAGAATTTGGCTGTGAAATGTTTGCGGTGTTTGTATCAATACAACTTTGCTTCGGTCAAGCACTTTAGAATCGCCATCGTCAAGTAACAATCGAACGCTGTCGCGGGATGGAAGCACAGGAATTGCACTTCCCGTCTTCACCGCCTGATCATAACACCGGTGTATTAGCTCCGTAGAGATGAGACACCTGGCTGCGTCGTGCACAAATATGATAGATTCCTCGATCACTGAGTTCAATCCGGACTTCACCGAATCGAACCGGGTGTCACCACCTTCAGTAACATGAATATTTTTTTTTGCAAAGAAGGCGTCAATAATCTCCCGGCCGTGTGAAATGAAATCCTTGTGCAGCACAAGAATGATTTCAACATCATCAATGGCTTGAAGAAAAGCATCGATGCTGTAGTACAACAAAGGCTTACCATTAAGTAGCAAAAATTGCTTTGGCAGGCCTGCACCCATTCTCTTTCCCGCTCCTCCCGCAACTATTACAGCGTATTTCTTCATGCGGAATATTTAGATGTTTTTTTCGCACCCGAAAGCAGTGCCTCCGCTTTTTCTTCCAGCCGGCTTTTGTCAACGGGTACCGTACCAACTTGCTCGCATACGAGGCCGCCTGCCATATTTGCGATTTCCGCCATCAACTGCAAATCCCTGGATACCGCGTAAACAACCGCTGCTGCGGCTATTACGGTGTCACCTGCACCGGAAACATCCGCCACATTTCGGATGTGAGAAGGAATTATATCTGAACGATTATCCTGCTGGTAAAACACACCTTTTTCCGACAAAGTGATGAAAGAAATCTTGTGATGCAGCCGCTGATATAGTTCTCTGTGTATACCACTTAGAGTATCGTTGTTTACATCTGCATGTAAATAGTTGAGCGCATCTTTTGCTTCCTTGAAATTTGGTTTGAAGATGTCAACATTCTTGTAGCAGAAAAAGTTTTTTCGCTTTGGATCAACCGCTGTAACGACTCCGTGAGATGTACATGCTGCAATTACCGATTCAATAACTTTTTCGGTGAGCACGCCTTTGTTATAGTCCTGCATTATCACTACATCCGGCTTTTCATTATTTAAGAATTCTTCGAAAGACGCGATTAACGTTTTCTCATCATCCGTATTCAGATCATCTAAAATTTCTCCATCCAAACGCATCATCTGCTGATTGCGCCCAATGATCCGGATTTTATTTGTTGTAATTCTTTTATCACTTTTAAAGGAATACCGTGCATCTATTTGAGCCGACGAAAAAAGCTCGTTCAACTTTTTGGCTTCATCATCATTGCCGGTAACGGAGATGACAAAAGTCTGTGCTCCGAGTGATTTCAAATTCAGTGCTACGTTACCTGCACCACCAACGCGATGTTCTTTTTTCTTCAGTGAAACGATTGGAACGGGGGCCTCAGGAGAAACGCGGTCAACATCGCCCCACATGTAAGTGTCGAGCATCACATCGCCAATCACGCCAACCTTAAGTGAGGAAAAGTTTTCGAACAAGCTATTGATATCGTGCATTCTTCATTTGAATATTTGTAAAAGTAAGAGCAAAAAAAATCCCCCGAAAAGGGGGAAGATTTATTTCTTTTTGTATCGTTCGTTCAATCCTTTGAGAAGATCTTGCGTAATGTCGTAAACGGTGTCGCGGTAAAATATCATTCCGGGTTCATAGGCAAGAATGTACGAGTAACCCTTTGTTTTGTTATACTCTTTCAGATAATCTTCAATGCGGGATTTAATGTCCTGCATCTTGCGCATTTTCAAATCCTGGTACCGCTGATCGAGTTCCTGTTGCTTTCCACGAATGCGTTCCTGTAATTGCAGCATATCTCTGTTTGCCCTTTCTGATTCTACCTGGCTCATTGTCTGCGCCTGCTTCTGATAATGACTCAACCGGTCTGTGTACGTCTTTTGCAAACCGGAAAGTTCTTTGTTGATCTGGTCTTCCTCTCTCGCAAGTTCGTCTTTCACATCCTTCACCATCGAAAAAGAGTTGGTGACAGAATCCATTTCGAAGTAAGCTATTTTACACGATTGACTTCCTGTAGCGGCTGAAGCAACTTTGCCCGGAGTCGTCGTTCTTTTGTTATTAGAAAAGTACAGATAAAACAGAACTGCCACTGCAATCAGAAGAACAACATTCAATGCAATCAGCGCATTTTTCATGTAACAGGTTTGATGCACGAAAGTATTGAGATAAGCAGAACAAAAAAGTTAAATGAAACTTGGGGACGCAGTTGAAAACATAAAAAAAGCAGGAGTGAACTCCTGCTTCAGATTGATATATTTTAGCAAACTACTCTTCTTCGTCAAACGTCATTGCTTCTTTTGCAGTTTGCAAAAGTTCATATTCTTCCTTGCTTCCGACAATGATATTCTCGAACTCACGCAAACCAGTACCCGCAGGAATCAAATGACCGGTGATCACATTCTCTTTCAAACCAAGCATGTCATCCGTTTTACCCTGTATCGCCGCAGAAGAAAGAACCTTGGTTGTTTCCTGGAACGACGCTGCAGAAATCCAGCTTTGCACACCAAGAGATGCTTTCGTGATACCCAGCAACGTCGGCTGAGAGGTTGCAGGTTTTGCATCGCGGTAGTCGATCAACTTTTTGTCGGAACGACGTAAAATCGAATTCTCTTCACGCAACTCACGAAGGCTAACGATCATACCAGCCCGCATCTTAGTAGATTCACCAGAATCCGTAACAACTTTCTTGTCGAAAATGTTGTCATTTTCTTCGATGAACTCAAACTTGTCAACGAGGTCTTCTTCGAGGAATTTGGTATCTCCCGGATCAACAATAGATACCTTCCGCATCATCTGACGAACAATAACCTCAATGTGCTTGTCATTAATCTTCACACCCTGCAGACGGTATACTTCCTGAATTTCATTTACAACATATTGCTGTACGGCAAATGGACCCTGTATTTGCAAAATATCTGCAGGAGCAATTTGTCCGTCAGACAATGCGGAACCTGCTTTTACAAAGTCGCCATCCTGCGCAAGAATCTGACGTGTGAGTGGAACGAGATATTTTCTCGTAACACCATCTTTTGCTTCAACAATTATCTCGCGGTTACCACGTTTGATTGCTCCCATTGAAACTACACCGTCAATCTCTGAAACAATTGCCGGATTGCTTGGGTTTCTTGCTTCGAACAATTCTGTAACACGTGGAAGACCACCAGTGATGTCTCGTAATTTGCCAAGTACACGTGGAATTTTCACGATCACCTGACCCGCTTTCACTTCTTCTGCTTCGTCGATAACTATATGGCTTCCCGTCGGCAGATTATATGATTTCTTATCCTTTCCTTCAACAAGAATTGACGGAATCTTTGTTTTATCTCTCGTTTCGATCACAACTTTTTCGCGGTGACCTGTTTGCTCATCGGCTTCTTCGCGGTACGTAACGCCGTCAATAACATTATCAAACTTCACGGTTCCGTCTATCTCCGCAATGATTACGTTGTTGAACGGATCCCATGTGCAGATAACGTCGCCTTTCGACACTTTTTGTCCGTCCTTCACATTTAACGTGGCACCGTAAGGAACGTTATTGGTGATTAGAAGCCTATCATTTTTCGTATCCATTAAACGCACTTCACCAGTACGACCAATTACAACCTGCACCTTGTCACCTTCATTATTTGTTGTGGTAACAGAACGAACACCGTCAAAATGTACGATACCATCAAACTTGGCAGCCAAAGTAGATTCAACGGCAGCAGAACCTGCCACACCACCCACGTGGAATGTACGAAGTGTTAACTGCGTACCAGGTTCACCGATAGACTGAGCGGCGATGATGCCAACTGCGTCGCCTCGTTGTGCCAAATAACCGGTTGCAAGGTTTTTACCATAACACTTAACACACGTACCACGCTTTGCCTCGCAGGTTAGTACAGAACGAATTTCAACAGTTTCGATTCCTGCATCTTCCACCTTCTTAGCAATGGCTTCAGTAATTTCTTCGCCTGCTGCAAGTATTAATTCGTCTGATTGTGGATCGTAAATATCGTGAACAGACGTACGACCTTCAATTCTATCAGCCAATGGTTCAATAATATCTTCATTGTCTTTCAGAGCCGAGGTTGCAATTCCACGCAGGGTTCCGCAATCTTCTTCTGTGATGACAACATCCTGCGCCACGTCAACAAGACGTCGGGTAAGGTAACCGGCACCCGCTGTTTTTAAAGCGGTATCGGCAAGACCTTTACGAGCACCGTGTGTAGAAATGAAGTAATCCAATACATTCAATCCGCCCTTAAAATTGGAAAGAATTGGATTCTCGATGATCTCCGAACCGGTTGATCCGGACTTTCTCGGCTTTGCCATCAATCCTCTCATTCCGGCAAGCTGTTTAATCTGTTGCTTGGATCCACGGGCACCGGAGTCGAGCATCATATAAACAGAGTTGAAGCCTTGTTTATCTGTCGACAACTCACGGATCAACGTTTCTGTAATGCGTGTGTCAACACGGGACCAAATGTCGACAATGGCGTTGTACCGCTCATTGTTTGTGATAAGACCCATGTTGTAGTTTTCCCAAACCTCTTCAACCTCTGATTTTGCCTGCTCAAGCAAGTCTTCCTTGATGGCAGGTATGATCAAATCATTGATAGAGAACGACAATCCCCCTTTAAACGCCATTCTAAAACCAAGCTGTTTGATGTCGTCAAGAAACTTGGCGGTTTTTGGAACATTCGTGATGGTGATAATGTCACCGATTATTTCCCGAAGGTTCTTTTTGGTCAACAGTGCGTTTACGAAACCAACTTCTCTTGGAACAAATTGGTTGAAGATTACGCGACCGACTGTAGTATCGATCAGTTTGCGTGAAAATGTTCCATCATCTTCGCGAACATTGGTTCGAACTTTTATGAAAGCATGCAAATCCAAAGTGCCCTCATTGTACGCAATGATTACTTCTTCTTCACTGTAAAAAGCTTTGCCTTCGCCACGAACCTTCTGTTCTTCCGTTGATTTTCTGCCCTTGGAAATATAGTACAGACCCAACACCATATCCTGTGAAGGAAGTGTAATAGGAGTACCATTTTGCGGATTCAAAATGTTGTGTGAGGCAATCATCAGCAGTTGCGCTTCAAGGATTGCTGCATTGCTCAGCGGAACGTGAACAGCCATTTGGTCACCGTCGAAGTCGGCGTTAAACGCTGTAGTAACCAACGGGTGCAGTTGGATTGCTTTACCTTCTACCAACTTTGGCTGAAAAGCCTGAATAGATAAGCGGTGCAGCGTCGGAGCACGGTTTAACATGACCGGATGCCCTTTCAATATATTTTCCAGAATATCCCAAACAACAGCTTCCTTTTTGTCAACAAGTTTCCTTGCAGATTTTACTGTTTTTACGATACCTCTTTCAATTAATTTTCTAATGATAAATGGCTTGAACAATTCAGCGGCCATATCTTTCGGAAGACCACACTCGTATAACTTCAGTTCAGGACCAACAACGATCACCGAACGACCAGAGTAGTCAACGCGTTTACCCAAAAGGTTTTGACGGAAACGACCTTGTTTTCCTTTCAATACATCAGAAAGCGATTTCAATGCACGACCGCCTTCAGCTTTAACAGCATTTGATTTACGACTGTTGTCAAACAAGCTGTCAACAGCTTCCTGCAACATACGTTTTACGTTACGCAGGATCACCTCAGGAGCTTTGATCTCCAACAAACGTTTCAAACGATTGTTACGAATAATTACCCGACGATACAAATCGTTCAGGTCTGAAGACGCAAAGCGGCCGCCGTCCAGAGGAACCAGCGGACGCAGTTCAGGTGGAATCACGGGAATGTATTGCATGACCATCCATTCCGGACGGTTGTTTATTCTCGTTTGTGCGTCACGGAAAGACTCCACAACAGATAAACGCTTTAATGCGTCTGCTTTACGTTGCTGAGATGTTTCTGTTGCTGCAGCATTACGCAAATCGAATGATAAAGCATCCAAATCAATTCTTCCAAGCAAATCGTGCACCGCTTCCGCACCCATTTTCGCGATGAACTTGTTGGGATCTTCATCAGGCAGATACTGATTTTCTTTTGGAAGCGTATCAAGAATGTCGAGGTATTCTTCTTCAGTCAAAAGGTCTCCGTAATTCTGCCCTTTATCAGCACGCAACCCTGGCTGGATTACCACGAAACGTTCGTAATAAACAATGCTCTCTAATTTTTTAGAGCTCATGCCAAGCAAATAACCAATTTTATTTGGCAGCGATTTGAAATACCAAATGTGCACAACAGGAACAACCAATTTGATGTGTCCCATTCTTTCGCGACGCACTTTCTTTTCTGTTACCTCAACACCGCAACGGTCGCAAACAATGCCTTTATACCGAATACGCTTATACTTTCCACAAGCACACTCATAGTCTTTTACGGGACCAAAAATTCTTTCGCAAAACAGACCATCTCTTTCTGGTTTGTATGTGCGGTAATTGATGGTTTCGGGCTTAAGAATTTCACCAAAACTTCTTTCCAAAATAGAATCGGGTGAAGCCAGGCCAATCGTAATTTTTGAAAACGTAGGTCTCGGACGATTGTCTCTTTTATTAAAAGCCATTTGTTTTATTTTCTGATTTTTAATTGCTGATTTGTAATTCGTGCTAAGTCAAAAGCGAAACGCGAGATCGCCAACCTTTCACGATTGACGTCCACGCTTCACGATATTTATTCATCGAACTTGAGGTCTAACCCTAATCCTCTTAATTCGTGCACTAACGCATTAAACGATTCCGGAATGCCTGCACGTGGAATATTGTCGCCTTTTACAATTGCTTCGTACG
>JAEZJD010000171.1 GCA_023436425.1 Bacteroidota bacterium
CCATAATTGTTTGCCAGGTCAAAATGTGTTATCCCACAGTCAAACGCGGTGTGAATAATCGTGCGGCACTTCTGCAAATCGTCTATTGCTCCGAAGTTGTGCCACAGACCAAGTGAGAGCGCCGGCAACTTTAACCCGCTATTGCCGCAGCGACGATACTGCATTGTTGCATACCGCCCCGGAGATGCCTGGTAAATCATCGGGTGAAAGTAGGAGTTTCTTACAAAGAAAAACCTGAGCTAAACTCAGGTTTCTGAATAAAGTAAATTCTATTCTTACACATCTATTTTCGCATACTTTGCGTGGCTTTCTATAAACTCTCTACGAGGCGCCACCTCATCGCCCATCAACATGCTAAAAACACGATCGGCTTCGGCAGCACTTTCGATTGTAATCTTTTTCAGCGTTCGGGACGCCGGGTTCATTGTAGTGTCCCACAATTGATCCTCGTTCATTTCTCCCAAACCTTTGTAGCGTTGAATATTGACGCTGTCCGGATTGCCACCGCCTATTCGTTCCACTAACATTTTTCTTTGCTCTTCATTGTATGCGTATGCCTGCTCACGTCCTTTTTTTATTAAATACAGTGGCGGCTGGGCAATGTACACATACCCTTGCTCAACCAGTTCTTTCATGTAGCGATAAACAAACGTGAGAATTAGAGTTGCAATGTGACTTCCGTCCACATCAGCGTCGGTCATAATAATTAATTTGTGATACCGAAGCTTGGCAAGATTCAGCGCTTTTGGATCGTCAGCAGTACCTACTGTAACCCCCAAAGCAGTATACATGTTGCGAATTTCTTCGTTCTCGTAAATCTTGTGCTCCATCGCTTTCTCCACGTTGAGGATTTTACCACGCAACGGAAGAATGGCCTGATAACTTCTGTCGCGACCCTGCTTCGCGGTTCCGCCGGCGGAATCTCCCTCAACAAGAAACAGTTCACACTTTTTTGGATCACGTTCAGAACAATCAGCGAGTTTTCCCGGTAAACCGCCACCACTCAAAACGCTTTTCCGTTGCACCATTTCGCGGGCTTTTTTAGCCGCTGCACGGGCTTGCGCCGCAAGAATTACCTTTTGAATAATGTTCTTTGCCTCTTTCGGATTTTCCTCGAGGTATGACTCTAAAACTTTCGAAACCGTGGTATCCACAATGCCCATCACCTCATTGTTACCAAGCTTCGTTTTTGTCTGACCTTCAAACTGCGGCTCCGGAACCTTTACAGAAATTATGGAACTTAACCCTTCACGAAAATCATCACCTTCAATCGTTACCTTGGCTCTCTCAAACATTCCATTTTTATCACCATAAGCTTTGAAAACTCTCGTCAGTGCCCGGCGAAAACCCGCGACGTGCGTACCACCTTCGATCGTATTGATATTGTTTACATAAGAATAAATGTGTTCATTGTAACTAGTGTTGTATGTCATCGCCACTTCCACTGATACATTGTTTTTTTCGTCGCGACCATCTACAAACAATGGCTTTGGCAAAAGCGCAGCTCTTCCGGCATTGTTGTCGAGCATTTCGACAAATTCCACAATGCCTCCTTCGCTATAAAAAGTTTTGGAGAACGTAAGTCCTGCTTCCTCATCTTTTTCGCGCAAGTCGTTAAGTGTAATACGCAGTCCTTTGTTGAGAAAACTCAACTCACGCAAGCGGCTTTCAAGAATATCTCTATTGTAATCTGTTGTTATGAAAATTGTGTCATCGGGCCAGAAATGAACGGTGGTGCCTCTCTTTTCAGTAACCCCGATTTCTCGTACAGCAAATTCCGGAACACCCAGACGATACTGCTGTTCAAAAATTTTGTTGTCGCGGAAAACAGTCACATGGCACAGTTTACTCAAAGCGTTCACACAGCTTACACCCACTCCGTGCAAGCCTCCGGACACTTTATAGCTGTCTTTGTCGAACTTTCCACCGGCATGTAATACCGTCATTACCACTTCCAATGCGCTGCGACCTTCCTTGGCGTGAATACCAGTCGGAATTCCACGGCCATCATCCTCAACAGAGATTGAATTGTCTTCGTGAATAGTAACAATAATATTTTTACAATGACCGGCTAATGCCTCGTCAATCGAGTTGTCTACCACCTCGTAAACCAAATGGTGCAGGCCCTTTACACCAACATCGCCAATATACATTGCAGGACGCTTGCGAACGGCTTCCAGGCCTTCCAAAACCTGAATACTATCAGCACCATAATTCGGGTTTACCGCTGGTGCAGAAGCAGTAACCAATGGGTCTAAAATATCACTCATTTTAAGGGGGAATTTATCACACAAAAGGTGTGTCTGAACATTCGTGCAAAGGTACTGAAAAGCAGGCGTTTTGAGGGTGCAAAATGCGTTAAATTATACCCTGCTTTTCAACAATTATTCAGTCTGAAACTGCAACAATGATAAATCTGTTCTTTACAATGAATTCACACGCTCTTCCATCATCTGTTTGATGATTTTTTCGAGCTCCTGAATGCGCTTTTCTAATTGAGGTAAATTGCGAAATACAGCCTGGCTGCGTAATGAAGCAGTGTAATCGCCGGCGGGACTTCCTGTGACTGCGCTATAAGGCTCCTTTAGGGATTTACTTACCCCGCTTTGTGCATTGATTTTAGACCCATCTGCTATTTGAATGTGACCGACTAATCCGGCTTGACCGCCAATCATTACATTGTTGCCAATTTTTGTTGAGCCACTCACACCCACTTGCGCAGCGATTACCGTGCTGTTTCCCACTTCTACGTTGTGTGCAATTTGTATAAGGTTGTCAAGTTTTGCTCCGGCCCTAATACATGTAGACCCAATTGTTGCCCGATCGATCGTGGTATTCGCACCAATTTCTACATGGTCTTCGATCACTACATTTCCGATCTGTGGTACTTTCTTAAAACTCCCGTCCGCCTGGGGTGCAAAGCCGAAACCATCCGAACCGATCACCGCGCCGGCATGAACGATAATCGAATTGTGAAGCTTGCAATCGTGGTAAATTTTTACGCCCGGGTGAACAATGCAATTATTTCCAACTTCGACGTTATCACCAATAAACGTATTCGGAAAGACTTTTGTGTTGCTGCCAATTTTTACGTTCTCACCAATGTAGCAAAAAGCCCCAATAAAAACATCGCTTCCGAGTTGCGCCGAAGATGAAATGTACGCCGGTTGTTGAATACCCTTCAACTGCTGTGTGACCATTTCCTGGTACTTACTCAGTAACTGAGCAAATGCACTGTACGGATCTTTTACACGAATCAAAGTGGGTTTTACAAATTCCTTCAGCTGGTAACCTTCGCCAATAATGGCTATGGATGCGTTCGTGCGATACAGGTAGTCTTCATATTTTGGATTAGCGAAAAAAGTGAGCTGCCCTTCCGCCGCTTCTTCGATCTTGCCAAAGGAGGTTACCGTCGCGTCTGCGTTTCCTTCAATTTTCCCATTAATCAACACTGAAATTTGGGCTGCTGTAAACTGCATATAGTTTCAAAAATTCAAAATACGCAAAATATGATTGTCGCAAAGAAAATTGCGTCAAACCAGAAAACACGCTGCGAAAAGCTTTTTATGAAGAATTTTTGAAGGCTTCAGGCAGGATGGCAAAGGTAATATTTTCTTATCGGCGTCACGAGTTGAGTGTGAATAAGCGCATTGTCTACATGCGAAATATCGGAAACGGTACCATCTTTATGTAGGATGTTGATGTGTTCATCTACAGCATTATACGTGGTATTGATCGCCTGACCGGTAAATACAAAGTACTTCAACTCATCGTCACCAATGTTCATTTTCTTTGCTGCCGTCGCCCGAAAGGCGTCAAGTTCTTTGGTTGTAAAAGGTTCTGCCCGAAACTTTATTTTCAGCAGCTTTCGATCGACTAAGCCCTGCGACAATGTTCTAAGCACTACGTCGGAGTGATTGCACCAGTTTTTCAGCGTGCACATCACATCAATGTCGTCCAACTCACAAAACTTTTTTACATGTTTTTTGAAATCTTCTCCAGGCGAAAGTTCTTTTAGAAAGAAATCAAGATTAGTGCAGCCTGTTTTCAATTCCACTCCGCGTGCAAGCAGCTCATTAGCGCGGTCGATAATGTGCACCAGCATCTTCTCGGCTACAAGAACCGTTTTGTGCAGATATACCTGCCAGTACATTAACCTTCGTGCTACCAGAAATTTTTCAACAGAATAGATCGCCTTTTCTTCTACCATCAGTTTACCATCATGAACTACCAACATTTTCAAAATTCGATCGTAACCAATAACACCTTCGGATACGCCGGTAAAGAAACTGTCGCGTGACAAGTAATCCATCCGATCCACGTCGAGCTGCCCCGAGACAAGTTGATGCAGGAATGGCTTTGGATGGTTGTTGGTAAAAATTTCGATTGCTGTTTGAAGATCACCATTAAATTGTTCATTTAGAAGGTGAAGAATCATTATAGAAATCTCTTCATGATGCACACCGCGGATCAATTTTGTTTCCAAAGCATGGGAGTATGGACCGTGTCCGATATCGTGCAACAGAATTGCAACTTTCGCCCCGATCTCCTCCTCCTTTGTTATTTCAACTCCTTTGCTCCGCAACTCCGCAATTGCCAGTCCCATTAGGTGGTATGCTCCAAGAGAATGGTGCAATCGTGTGTGTACTGCGCCGGGATAAACCAAAGATGCGAAAGCCATTTGGTGTATGCGTCGCAGGCGCTGGTAATACGGATGAGCCACGATCTTTAAAATAAGCGGATGATCGATAGTAATGAAGCCAAAAACAGGATCGTTGATTATTTTTCTCGTCACGGTCGAACCCATAAGTGGCTCAAAAATACATGAGGAACATTTGTGCTCCCCGGTTTATCGGGCGATGTTGTTAACTTACACCCCTTAACCGGAAATCTGCCTTTCTCAAGGCACAAATTGAAATTAATGAGTTTAGCAAAGATCCTTTGGGTAGATGATGAAATAGAAAGTCTCCAATCACAAAAAATTTTTCTTGAAAATAAAGGCTACGAAGTACAAACGTTAACGAACGGGTTTGATGCAATAGATTTTGTAAAGGAAAATGCAGTGGATGTAGTGTTGCTTGATGAAACAATGCCCGGCATCACCGGTCTGGAAACACTTTCAAAAATCAAGGAGGTTAACGAACAAATTCCTGTTGTCTTGATCACAAAAAACGAAACAGAAAACCTGATGGATGATGCGATCGGCAGCCAGATAAGCGACTACTTAATCAAGCCGGTAAACCCTAATCAGGTACTTCTTTCACTGAAAAAAATTATCGACAACAGACGCCTTGTTGCCGAGAAAACAACCACTGCCTACCAGCAACAGTTCAGGAATTTATTTATGGCACTAAATTCAAATCCGGACCACAACGAATGGATGGGAATTTACAAGGAACTAGTTCGGTGGGAGCTTAGTTTGCAACGCAGCGACAGTCCTGAAATGCAGGAAGTTTTTCAAACGCAGAAGAACGAAGCCAACACGGAGTTTTTCAAATTTATTTCACGCAATTACGCATCATGGATAAAGGAAAAAACTACTGACCGGCCGGTAATGTCTCATACGCTTTTCCGCGAAAAAGTTTTACCGAATGTAGAAAAAGGCGTTCCTGCGTTTTTCATTTTGATCGACAATCTTCGGTTCGACCAGTGGCGGACCATTATGCCTATTTTTCTTGAAACTTTCAGACTTGTTGAAGAGGACACATTTTACAGCATTTTGCCAACAGCCACGCACTATGCACGCAATGCCATCTTTACCGGGCTGTTGCCGGTAAATATTGAGAAGAAGTTTCATCATCAATGGAAAAATGACGATGAAGAAGGAGGCAAAAATTTGTTCGAAGAAGAGTTTTTCAGAGCACAGTTAAAGGCACTTGGAAAGAGCGATTTGCGTGTAGGATATACAAAAGTGGTGAACAACCAGGCTGGATTGGATCTGGTAAACAACATCCACAACTTACTCAACAATGATTTGAATGTAATCGTGTACAATTTTGTCGACATGCTCTCTCACGCACGAACCGAAATGGAAGTGTTGAAAGAACTTGCCGGTGACGAAGTAAGCTATCGCAGCATTACAGCATCCTGGTTCGAGCATTCACCATTGCACCAGGCATTGAAAAAAATTGCTGACAAAAATATCAAAATTATTTTGGCGACCGACCATGGCAGCGTTCGTGTGAAGACGCCTGTGAAGGTGATCGGCGATAAACAAACAACGACAAACTTGCGCTACAAGCATGGACGAAATTTGAACTACGATCCTAAAGAAGTGCTGGCATTCCGCGATCCGAAAGAAGCCGGACTGCCAACGCCGACGGTGAATTCATCATACATTTTTGCAGGCGAAGATGTTTTTCTTTGCTATCCAAATAACTACAACCACTATGTCAACTATTATCGAAACACGTTTCAACATGGAGGCGTAAGTCTAGAGGAGATGATAGTGCCCGTTGTTCAACTGGTGAGTAAATAGAAGAATCGAAATATCACAAATAAGGAATAGCATCTCACTACTTTTACATTATTTAATTGTGCATTGAAATTCTCATGAAATACACGCAAACAACGCTCGACAAAATAGAAAAGGTGATAGAAGAAAGTGGCTACGTGGTTCGTTATGAACGTGGCTCCTTTCAAAGCGGCTTTTGCATTTTGGAGGATCGCAAAGTGGTCGTGCTGAACAAATTTCTTCAACTGGAGGGGAGAATTAATACCCTTATAGATCTTCTTCCTCATCTCAAAATAGAACCTGAAACCTTAACACCCGAAAGTCGAAAGATTTTCGACGACATCATGGGCCGGCATGCTTCTGACAAAAGTCAAGGTGATCTTTTCAACTCGTAAGCTCGTAAATAGTTAAGTTGTGAACATGTGAACTTTTACGAACTTGCAAGTCTGTGAACGATTTTCCTCCGCTATCAATCAAATTATTAGGCACCGGCACCAGCAGCGGCGTTCCGATGGTGGCATGCAGTTGCTACGTTTGCAATTCGCCGAGCAAGAAAGACAAGCGATTGCGGAGCAGCATTATGGTTGAGTCGCCAACAACCACAATTGTGGTGGATACTACGCCGGACTTCCGATATCAGATGCTGCGGGAAAACGTGAAGGAACTTGACGCAGTGCTGTTTACGCATCCCCACAAAGATCACATCGCCGGACTCGATGATGTTCGTGGCTTCAACTTTTTCCAGGAACAAGCCATGAAGATTTACGGTAACCAACTCACATTGGATGCATTAATGAGGGAATTCGCCTATGCTTTTGCCGATAAAAAATATCCTGGCGTTCCCGAACTCGATCTGAACTCTATTGACATGCAGCCGTTCAACATTGGCGATATACCTGTTACACCTATTGAAGTTTGGCATTTAAAAATGCCCGTTTATGGTTTTCGCTTCAACGACTTTACATACATTACAGATGCTAACAGAATAGAAGAAAGTGAAAAACAAAAAATCAGAGGCAGCAGGGTGATGGTAATAAACGCATTGAGGAAAGAAAAGCATATTTCTCATTTCAACTTAGAAGAAGCAATCTCATTGGTTCAGGAGTTGGAAGTTCCTGAAGCTTATTTTACGCACATTTCTCACCAACTCGGCCGTCACGACGAAGTTGAAAAAACATTACCTGACGGAATACACTTAGCGTATGATGGTTTGCAGTTAACCTGCTGACTTTTTCATTTTTACTAAGTTGATATTCAATTTCCATCATCTACGATTAACCGTGTCAACCGCTATCTTCGCAGCCTAACGATTACACATGAACTTCGAAACCTCTGAAATTACTAATCAGGTAGCCCAGATTGCCCGCGATTTCGCTCAGCAACACATTAGACCAAAGGTGATGGAATGGGATGAAAGCCAGGAGTTTCCTGTAGATGTTTTCAAACAGCTTGGCGAATTGGGTATGATGGGTGTGTTGGTGCCGGAGGAGTATGGTGGAGCTGGTCTTTCCTACTTTGAGTACAAGGCTATTGTAGAAGAAATTTCGAAGGTGGATGGTTCCATCGGATTAAGTGTCGCTGCCCACAATTCGTTGTGCACAGGACATATCCTTGCATTTGGCAATAACGAACAAAAAGGAAAGTATCTCCCAAAACTCGCTAGCGGGGAATGGATTGGTGCATGGGGTTTAACGGAGCCGAATACCGGCAGCGATGCAGGCAATATGAAGTGCACTGCAACAAAAGATGGTGATAAGTGGATTATCAACGGAACAAAAAACTGGATCACGCACGGCATAACCGGCGATGTGGCAGTAGTTATTTGCCGCACAGGTGAACCAAGATCTAAAAACAACGCGACTGCGTTTGTCGTGGAAAGAGGAACCGCGGGATTTTCCGGAGGAAAAAAAGAGAACAAACTTGGAATGCGGGCCAGCGAAACGGCAGAAATGATTTTTGACAACTGTATTATTTCCGATGAGAACAGGTTAGGCGAAGTGGGCGAAGGATTCAAGCAAGCACTTTATGTGTTAGATGGTGGAAGAATTTCAATTGCCTCGCTTGCACTCGGCATTGCAAAAGGCGCATATGAAGCTTCGCTGCAATATGCACAGGAAAGGCATCAATTTGATAAACCCATTTCTTCGTTTCAGGCAATTTCGTTTAAGCTGGCGGACATGCACACCGAAATAACCGCTGCTGAGATGCTCACCCTTGAAGCATGCGATCTAAAAATGAGAAAGCAACCGGTAAGTAAAGTTTCTGCAATGGCAAAATACTACGCCAGCGAAGTAGCTGTTAAGGTGTCAACCGATGCGGTACAAATTTTCGGAGGCTATGGCTACACGAAAGACTTTCCTGTTGAAAAATACTATCGCGACTCCAAACTTTGCACCATTGGAGAAGGCACAAGCGAAATTCAAAAGCTCGTAATCAGCCGTGAGGTGCTGAAGTAATCTAATACTGCATTAAGTTGTTTGTTTTACTTTGCAGCAATGAAAAGTATTGCTGCATTTTGCTTTTTATTGCTGTTTTTCGCTTCGTGCGTCGATAATAATGAACCTGCCAAATCGGAAAATGACGTAGATGCTGCAAGGAATTTTATCAGGGCAGCTTTGGACGGTGATTATGCAAAGGCAAGAACGTACATGCTTCAAGATTCGCTGAACACACAATTACTTAACACGTTTGAAGACAATTACCGTACACACATGAACAGTGAGGATAAACGAGGGTATAGAGAGTCGTCAATACAAAGAATGGATGTAAGGAAACTGAGTGATTCTGTTTCGATAGTTAAATACTCAAATTCATACATGAATAAGCTTGACTCGTTGAAAGTGGTTAATGTAAATGGTACCTGGGTAATAGATTTCAAATATTCTTTTCAAGATAAATCCGCAACAAAATGAAAAACATTTTGTTGGTTGCAACAGGCGGAGCTTTTGGAAGTGTAGCGAGATATCTTTTTCAGGTATGGACACCAAAATTCTATTCAGGCAATTTTCCGTTGAGCACCTTTATTGTTAATGTAATCGGATGTTTTCTCATCGGTGTTTTTTTTGCAATGAGCGATAAAGTGGGAGCTTTAAATCCGCAGCAGCGATTACTGCTCATGACCGGTATTTGTGGAGGGTTTACAACGTTTTCCGCCTTTGCATTTGAAAGTACGCAACTATTGAATTCAGGTAAATATTACACGTTAGGGATCTACGCACTAGGTAGCGTAATCATAGGAATAATCGCTGTGTATTTAGGCATCGCAATTGTAAAAACATAATATGCAAAAGACCGTTTTACATCCATGGCACGGTGCCACTTTCGGCAAGGGTGCCCCACGCGTTGTAAATGCAATAATTGAGATTTCTGAAGGATCCAGAACAAAGTACGAGGTAGATAAACTGACAGGTTTGCTTAAGATGGACCGCGTTATTTATTCATCTTTTCACTACCCTGTCAACTACGGCTTCATTCCGCAAACACTGGGTTTAGATAACGATCCATTGGATATTCTTGTGTTGTGTTCGCAGCCGCTGCAGCCGCTGTGCATCGTTGAAGCCACAATTATTGGCAACATGCAAATGATAGATTCGGGTGAAGAGGATGACAAGATCATTGCAGTAGCAACTAACGATCCGACTGTCAACCATATGCGCTCTATTGAAGAACTACCGCCGCACTTTATCACGCAACTAAAAAACTATTTCGAACAATACAAAGTATTGGAGAATAAAGAAGTGGTGATAGAAGATTTTCAATCCAAAGAAGACGCGTACAAAATCATCGAAGACAGTATAGCGTTATACAAAGAAAAATTTGCATCGTAATGCAACAAAAAACAGGGCGTATGTCAGCACAAATTATCATTACCCTAATGATTATAGGGTTGTTTGCAGGAATGCTTAGTGGATTGATCGGCGTGGGAGGTGGAATTATTATCGTTCCTGCACTGGTTTTCTTCCTCGGCTTCACCCAACACCAGGCACAAGGCACATCGCTGGGACTCTTGCTTTTGCCCATCGGAATCCTGGCTGTCATTAATTACTACAATAAAGGATTGATTGACGTAAAAATGGTTGGTGTAATGGCTGTTGCTTTTCTTCTCGGAGG
Organism: Bacteroidota bacterium; assembly: GCA_023436425.1. GTDB lineage: Bacteria > Bacteroidota > Bacteroidia > Chitinophagales > Chitinophagaceae > Flavisolibacter. The sequence goes on from JAEZJD010000171.1 coordinate 10,565, forward strand.
ATGGTTCGGAAGCAAACTGGCTTTAGCAATTTCTGAAGCAGCGTTAAAAAAAATTTTTGCTGTCGTGCTGTTCTACACTGCTTTCAAAATGCTCGGCTTCGATGTAATCATATTTATTGCCAAGGGTCTTAAAAAGATTTTCTAGCGATCACCCGCCGAATAGAATGCAGTTGATGCGTTCTATCTCTCGTATCCGTATTTACAATTCCTTCTTCATCCATTTCATCTATTCTGACCCGGCCGGACGCATGAACAATTCGGTTGCCGCTTAAAATAATTCCCACGTGGGTTATTCTGCCGGTATCACTTACAAAAAACGCAAGGTCTCCCGTTTTTGCTTCCGACAAGGCAGCCACCGGATCGCCTTGCGTTGCCTGCAGGTACGCATCACGCAACAGCGATACGCCAAACATTTTAAAAACTTGCTGCACAAACCCGCTACAGTCTATTCCAAAAACAGATTTGCCACCCCACAAATAAGGTGTATTTAAAAAATGCGAATAAATGGCTTGTAAGCATTCTTCTGTGAGCGATTGTTGCGAAGAATCAATCCATTTTACATCCGAATAATCCACTCCATTGTTCACCTGCGAATACACCGGAGTACACATAGGTATTCTTATCTTCTTGTTTTCAAAGCTTACTTCATCGCACCACTTACTGCTGTAGCAAGTCGTAGATAAGATTTCATTATTGCTGACTAGTTGGTTTTTTTGTATCCAGCCTTTGTAGCCATCGTAACAGCACTTCACCTCCGCAAAATCCTTCCGCTCGTCTGTTACTTCCACGTATTCACCAAACAACAGCTGACTCACCATTTCTGATCGGTGGTCAGGTTCTTTTCTTATCGGAACAACTGAAAGAAGACTAATTGCAGACTGCATAAATTAATTTGTTGTGCAAATTTGCATTGTTTGCATCTTAGTTACAGAATTGTCGACAAAGCAAACCCTGCTCACTTGAGTTGATATGAGTTCCGGTAATTACAAAAACATATCAGATGCTGAACTGCTCGACCGCTACTATGTGGATCGGGATCAGCGTTGGCTGGGTATTTTACTGGACCGGTACACGTTGCTGCTTTATGGAGTTTGCATGAAGTATTTGAAGGATGAACATGCTGCACAAGATGCTGTGCAACAAATTTTTCTGAAAGTGCTGACAGATGCAGGAAAATACAAGATCGACTATTTTAAATCCTGGCTATACATGGTGGCAAAAAATTATTGCCTCATGCAGCTACGAAATGCAGGAGGTAAAGAAACAAAAGAGTTGTCGCAAATGCACCTTGCCTCGCCCGACACCTCACCGTCCGAAATCGTAGACAAGGAACAGGCATATACGAAACTGGAAGAAGCATTGACTGAGTTAAACGAGGAGCAAAGGCAATGTGTAATTTTGTTTTACCTGCACAAAAACAGCTACCAACAAATCAGTGAAAAGACAGGGTACACGCCCATGCAGGTGAAAAGTTATATTCAAAATGGAAAAAGAAATTTGAAGATTATTCTTGAAAGGAAAATGCAAGAAAGCAAATGAGTGAAAATCTGAAAGACATATTATCGAATCTCAATCCTGAAGTGGATCAGGAAACGCTTTTGTTTTACCTGCAAGGAAAACTATCGGCGTTAGATCAGCACGATGTGGAAAAGAAAGTGTTGGAAGACGACTTCGAATCGGACGCAATTGAAGGCCTGCAAAATATAAAAGACAAAAAGCAGCTTAATAAAATTATCGAGCAACTGCAGACAGATCTTAAAAAGAAAACCGAGAAGAAAAAACTACTGCGCAAAAAGCTTGACTTCAAATTAGATCCGTGGCTGATCATTCTCGTTGTGGTGATCTTACTACTAATAATTATCAGCTATATCATTGTCCACAAAACAATCAATCCTTAATAGTTAGATTACCTGTAAAAAACAGTTTTCCGTTTTACTGACTTACTGTTTTAATCCCTGGTTTTGCGGGATTATTGTACCAGTACCCATCAATCACCTGAACAATTGATTCTATTTGCCGGTCGGTGGGGTCGTGCTGATAATCATATGGCTGCTTCAGCGAAGAGCCGAAGAAAAACGCAACTGTTTGATACACCCTGGCCTCTAAACCGCCACGATACTCTTTAATAAGATCGTAACAGTTATTTCCGGTCTGCCGGTTGATTAACTTCATCAACACCCGGCCCTGGTAAACAGAAAGGTTGGTAAGCGGGTCGGAAAATTCTCTTTTTAAATCCTTTTCTCTTGATTTGATGTACTTTTTTTTGTCGCCCTTTGAACCCATAACCGACAGCCGAATGTTGACGTCATTGATTACAACCCCCGCCTGCCTGGCATAAGGATAAGTAACATACACAGCGTTCCGCAAACGGTTGTACGCGGCAACGGCCCTAGCTAATTTATCCGGCGGCAGTTTTGACACGTATACCATCGGCATTTCACTATATGGTAATTGCTCACAGTTGTAAATGATTGCCTGCGTGTAAAGAGTATCGTGAGGTCCCCACTTAGATGCGGGATCAGGCAATATGCACTGAGCCCGGCCGGTTGCGGCGAAACAAAGAAGCAAGAAAGACAATATGATAGTGCAGATGCGCATACACGCTCTACAAAGAGACAATTAACTTATAAAAAACGCTGTTAAAAAGGCTAAATTTCTACAGCTTTTAATCGCTTTACAGGCGGCGCCACCTTTCGTTTTTCGCGCCTGTGCCACATGCTTATGCAAAATCCCAGTACCATAATGATTGTACCAAGCCAAAGCAAATTGATATAAGGAAATTTGTACGCTTTCAACGTCACGTACTTCAGCAGCGCATCAGATTCCTTTACACCGAATGTCAGCGAATTACCCTGTACTTTTTCTAATTGAACAACAAGGTTCTCAGCGGTTATAGTGTCCGGTTGCGGATATGCTTCACCGCCTTTTGTAATTACGACCGGTTTGCTGGTGTAAATGGAACCGGTTCCTGCTACGATCTTCAGCTCCGCAATTGATGCGCTGTCATCAGCTCCAAGTTGCACACCCGGAACATTTTTGTACGACGTCACTTTTTCTACCAAAGCATAGCCTTTTGAGTAGAACAATGTATCACCCTTTGCGATGGTCTCACTTCTGAATGAAGATGTGTCTTTGTTTTTTTGCGGATCAGGAAGGGATGTTATGTAAGTGAAAAAATCGTGAGTAAGATAATGTTTGGCGTCAGGATTAGCCATCAGGCCCATATTGCCTTTGTAGTTAACAAAAGCATTTGGATGCAGATGAAAAGTTTCTTTTCCGTCCTTTCGCTCAAACTTCAAGTCATAAAACCAAAGAGGCTTTTTTGGGTGTGCAGAATCTTGCGTGTACGTTACCCAATATTTACCCATGTCTGTGCGAACACCATGTACCAAGGTTAAATTTTCACCGGGTTTTTCCTTGCTTTCTTCACCAAAATTTAAAAAAATGCCACTCGTGTTATGAGAAAGCACCTCTTTTTTAGAAGCAGAAATGAGAATACCCAACAACATCATAGCAAAACCAACGTGGGTGATGG
>JAEZJD010000090.1 GCA_023436425.1 Bacteroidota bacterium
GCCAACTCGCGGATATGGGTAGCCGAAATTTGCAGAAGTGGAGCGTCTAGTATGGTCACATTATTCGTTATGTTTTTTGGCTCGAATCCTGGGCGCAGATAAACAACTATTGGATAGTCGCGGATAATTACGTCGGCGTTCTTCCACTTCGGTAAATTTTGAAAACTGTCGCTGCCAAGAAGAATGTGAAAGTTGTGTTCCGGATGCTTTTCCTGCAGGTATGTTAGTGTGTGAATTGTGAAAGAAGGTCTAGGGAGAGCGAATTCTATGTCACTAACCCTCATCCTCGGGTCATGCTCAATCGCTTTTTGTACAAGGTGCAAGCGATCATACTCGTTGAGGAGGGATGCAGATTCCTTAAATGGATTTTGGGGAGAAACGACAAACCAAACCTGTTGCAGTCTGATTTCGTTTAATACATGACTTGCAATGATCAGGTGACCTAGGTGAATGGGATTAAACGAACCGAAGTAAAGCGCTATATCCATTGACACTCACTTAGTTACATCAATGATGATTTGATTTGCTTCGCTCTTTCTTAGGCTCAATGAATAGCCTGAAACCCGTATAGAAATGGGATCCCCTAATGGAGCGACTTGCTCAATTGTTATTTCCTCGCCGGGAATGCAGCCCATTTCCATCAGCTTGAGCTCTAGCTCGGAGCTCTCAAAGCCCAGAATAATGCCTTTAGAACCGACTTTTAATTGAGATAGCCTCATTTCTAATCAAAACTATTGCAACGGAACAGAACAGGTTTGCGATTTTTGGAAAATGACTAAAGGAGGACAAAAGATTTTTTTTCACTCCGTTGGCATTACACCTTCTCTAAGGAATCGACGGATCCTGAAGGAAATTTTACTGCGATTGTTTCGCAGGGAGGGCAGAGCTGTTTCCGAGGTTCACTATATTTTCTGTGACGATCAATACTTAGTCGCATTGAACCAAACTTACCTAAGACACAATACGCTAACGGACATAATCACCTTCGATTACGAGGAACAACGCTGCCCTGCTCGGGCCGACATCTATATCAGCGTTGAACGTGTTCGGGAAAACGCCAACAGTTTCTCCACCTTTTTTTCCACGGAACTGCGACGTGTAATCTTCCACGGAGCGCTTCATTTATGTGGGTATCGCGATAAGACAAGCGAAGAGGCTGCTGTTATGCGCAAGAAAGAAGATGAGTATCTGCAGCTATTCGGTTCCACGTGGAACAAGCGCCCGAAAGATTAACATGTTCCCCGTGAAACCGAAAATTACTTTTGTAAGATGTTCTCTAGATACGATGTTATTGTTGTTGGTGCCGGACACGCTGGCTGTGAAGCCGCAGCTGCTGCTGCAAACATGGGTTCGCGGGTGCTGTTGATCACGATGAACATGCAGACGGTTGCTCAAATGAGTTGTAATCCTGCCATGGGCGGCATCGCTAAAGGGCAGATTGTGAGAGAAATTGACGCCTTGGGAGGGTATTCTGGGATTGTTTCCGATGAATCGCTGATTCAGTTCAGAATGCTGAACAGATCGAAGGGTCCCGCGATGTGGAGTCCTCGGTCACAGAACGATAGAATGCTTTTTGCCCAGAAATGGAGAGAAAAACTAGAGCATACACTAAGGGTCGACTTTTATCAGGATATGGTGAAAGAGCTCATTGTGGAATATGGAGCTGTTGCAGGTGTTATCACGGGACTTGGTCATGAAATTCGGGGAACGGCGGTTGTGCTTACAAACGGAACGTTTTTGAATGGAGTCATTCACATCGGAGAGCAAAAATTCGGGGGAGGACGAGTGGCAGAAAGGCCTGCCCAAGGTTTGACCGAGCAGTTGGTGGGTCTTGGATTCGAAAGTGACAGGTTAAAAACAGGCACGCCGCCCAGGGTGGATGGCCGATCGCTCGACTATTCAAAAATGGAGGAGCAAAAAGGGGATTCGGAGATTAGCGGATTTTCATTTCTAAACACAAAAAAGCCTGAGCAGCAACGAAGTTGCTGGATTACTTACACTCACCCCGAGGTTCATGACATATTAAAAACCGGCTTTGATAGAAGTCCTATGTACACCGGAAGAATTGAGGGCACGGGGCCGAGGTATTGCCCTAGTATTGAGGATAAGGTGAATCGCTTTGCTGAACGGGAACGTCACCAATTGTTTGTAGAGCCCGAAGGGTGGAACACCGTTGAAGTTTATGTTAACGGGTTCTCTACCTCTTTGCCAGAAGAGGTTCAGGTGAACGCTTTGAGAAAGGTTCCGGGATTTGAACAAGCAAAATTTTTCCGACCCGGTTATGCTATTGAATATGATTATTTTCCGCCAACACAGCTTTCCTATAGCTTAGAGACGAGGAGAATTGAAAACCTGTTTTTCGCCGGGCAGATCAATGGTACTACAGGGTATGAAGAGGCTGCCTGCCAAGGTATAATGGCGGGTATTAATGCTCACCTTAAAACGCGAGGTGAGAAGCCTTTCGTGCTGAAAAGGAGTGAAGCCTACATTGGGGTTCTTATTGACGACCTAATTACGAAAGGAACTCAAGAGCCGTATCGAATGTTTACTTCCCGGGCAGAGTTCCGAACATTGCTTCGCCAGGACAATGCAGATCTACGACTCACGGAACTAAGTTTCCATTTAGGACTCGCCTCACAAAAGAGAATGGATGCGCTGAAGTTTAAACGGGAAGAAGTAGAGAAAATCAAGTCCATCCTGTCATCAACATTCTTGGACCCGGCCGAGGTAAATCCGTTTTTCCGGGAATTAGGCAGCGCAGAAATTTCAGAAAAGCAAAAAGCAGAGAGAATTCTCCTTCGCCCAAGTGTTACTTTAAAGCAACTGGCGGGTCAAAGCCAAAATCTCGCAAACTCTTTACAAGGCTACTCAAGTGAGGCGCTGGAGCAAGCCGAAATCCAGATCAAATACAATGTTTATATAGAAAAAGAAAAGGAACTGGTAGGAAAAATGAGGCAGCTGGAAGACCTTGAAATACCAGAACAGTTTGATTATCAGCGTATTGTGTCGCTCGGAATTGAAGCACGCGAAAAACTTCTCAAGGTAAAACCGCGAACCCTGGGACAAGCCAGCAGAATCTCAGGGATTAATCCAACCGACGTGCAAATTTTGATGGTGTACATGGGACGTTAGGTCAAACAATTTCTTTCACCACGTTTGCCACGAGCTGTGGCTTTCCCAAGGTGTAGTAATGAAGGACGGGCACGCCGGCCTGCTTTAATTCCTTTGACTGGGTCAACAGCCACTCTTGCCCCACAATCTCTACTTCTTTGTCAGTTTTGCACTTCCAGATCTCAGTAGATAAAGCTTCAGGAATTTCCACATGAAAGGTTCTTGGGATCACTGTTAGCTGCTTTCGCGTGGTAATCGGTTTCAGACCCGGAATGATCGGCACCAGAATTCCAGCTTCGCGACAGCACTGCACGAATGCAAAATATTTTTTATTATCGAAGAACATTTGCGTGGTGATATAATCTGCCCCCTCATCCACTTTTGCTTTTAGATATTGAATGTCAGCCTGCATGTTTGGCGCTTCAAAATGCTTTTCAGGATAACCGGCTACGCCAATACAAAAATTTGTTTTCACCGCATTTTTTAAATCTTCTTCCAGATAGATGCCATTGTTCATATTCACCACCTGCTGCAGCAACTCTATTGCATAGCGGTGTCCCCCGGGTTCGGGCTCAAAAAACGTTTCATTGCTTGGAGCATCTCCACGCAGCACGAGCACATTGTCTATGCCTAAAAAGTTCAAATCGATCAATGCATCTTCGGTTTCCTGCCGCGAAAATCCGCCGCAAATTAGGTGAGCGACAGCATCTACCTGATAGCGGTGCATTATGGCAGTGCAAATTCCAACGGTACCGGGTCGCTTTCTTACTTCAATCTTATCGAACGTTCCGTCCGCTTTTCTCTTGAACATACTTTCGCTGCGGTGATAAGTTACATTTACGAACGCAGGCTTAAACTCAATCAGCGGATCAAGATGTTCCCAAAGAGCGTTGATACCCTTTCCCTTTAACGGCGGCAATATTTCGAAAGAAACCAGTGTAGATGTTGCGGACTTAACATGATCAATAACTTTCATAAGCGACTGCAAACTTACTGTTCCAGTAAAAGAATTACAAAAGTGAATGAATATGCAAACGCCACTGAAAGGCAGTTGTTATTTTTACCGAAATTAATTGTTTGAAAACCCGCATTCATACGCACGATCTTATCAAACGCTACGGGGCAAGAACGGTAGTAAACCAGGTGTCAATCGAAGTAAAGCAGGGAGAAATCGTCGGGCTACTCGGCCCAAATGGAGCAGGTAAAACAACAACCTTCTACATGGTAGTTGGTCTGATAAAGCCCGATGAAGGCAATGTTTATTTGGATGATGAAGATTTAACGCCGCTGGCGATGTACAAGAGATCCAGAATGGGGATTGGATATTTACCGCAGGAAGCATCGGTGTTCCGGAAACTTTCAGTGGAGGACAACATTGCCGCTGTGCTGGAGATGACAAAGCTGTCACGAAAACAACAAAAAGAAAAACTGGAAGCGCTGATCGATGAATTCAGGCTGCATCATGTGAGAAAAAGCAACGGCGATGTAATTAGCGGCGGAGAACGAAGAAGAACTGAAATTGCGCGGGCACTGGCGGTAGATCCAAAGTTTATTTTGCTGGATGAACCATTTGCAGGCATCGATCCAATCGCTGTTGAAGACATCCAAACAATTGTTGCACGGCTGAAAACAAAAAATATCGGCATTCTCATCACCGATCACAATGTCACCGAAACCCTCTCTATTTGCGATCGGGCTTACCTGCTTATTGAAGGAAAAATATTTCAGCATGGAACTGCGGAAGAGCTGGCGGAGAATGAACAGGTAAAAAATTTGTACCTGGGCAGAAATTTCGAGCTAAAAAGAAAAGATTATCTACTTCAGGAAATAAATCCGGAGTCACTGCCGAATAATCTTTGATTATGTCCAGAAAAAAGCAGATTGCAATTTTCGCTTCGGGTGCTGGAACTAACGCAGAAAAAATCATTCAGCACTTCAAGAACTCAGATGTCGCTGCTGTAAAAATGATCGTTTGCAATAACCCTCGCGCTGGCGTGTTAAAGATTGCTGAACAAAATGGCATACGTTGTCTTATCGTAGAAAAAAACAAGTTTGTTCAGGATGGGTATGTTGCCGAGATGCATTCTGCTAAAATTGATTTTATAGCTCTTGCAGGATTTTTATGGAAAGTTCCACAGCCTTTAATTGATGGTTACCGAAACAAAATTGTCAACATTCATCCAGCGCTGTTGCCGAAGTATGGTGGTAAAGGCATGTACGGACACTACGTGCATGAATCCGTGTTAAATGCCGGCGAAGTAGAATCCGGCATCACAATTCACTACGTGGACGAACATTACGACAACGGGGATGTTATTTTCCAAACAGCGTGCCCTGTTCTAGATGGCGATACCACCGACTCTTTGGCAAAACGGATTCACACTCTGGAGCACCTTCATTATCCAAAAATAATTGAGCAGGCTCTTCGCGATGGTAAATAAAAAAAGCTGCATCTGTTGAATGCAGCTTTTTTTTACAGCGCTCAATAAATTTTTACAAAGACTTCTGTGCAGTTTGCGATGGATTTTTCACAAATCTTTCCAGCCAATTATATTGCTCCCACAAAACATGCAACAGGTTTTCTTTTCCGCGATAGCCGTGCGCTTCGTAAGGCAGAAACACTAATCGCACAGTTCCACCATGCCCTTTTATAGCCGCAAACAAGCGTTCGCTGTTGATTGGGTACGTGCCGGTATTGTCGTCCGCCTCCCCATGAATCAGCAGAAGCGGAGTTTTGATTTTATCTGCGTAGCTAAATGGACTCATTTCGTAGTAGAGTTGTGGAGCTTGCCAGTAAGTTCTGTCTTCATTCTGAAAGCCAAACGGAGTAAGCGTTCTATTGTAAGCGCCGCTTCGTGCAATGCCTGCTTTGAACAAGTTTGTATGAGCCAGCAAATTTGCAGTCATGAATGCGCCATAACTGTGTCCACCAACAGCTACGCGGTTTTTATCGCCAACTCCCATCTCAGATAATTTGTTTATTGCCGCTTCGGCATTCATCTGCAGCTGACGGACAAAGTCGTCGTTAGGTTTTTTGTCTGCGGAGGTAGCAACGATGGGCATTTCAGCATTGTCCAACACTGCATATCCCTGCGTTACGTAAAAAATGGGCGAGCCCCAGTTCAATGTTATGAACCGGTTTTGCGAGCCTCGAACTTGCGCTGCATCTGCTGCAGATTGAAATTCTCTTGGGTACGCCCAGATAACAACCGGCAGCGGACCGTCCTTGTCTTTGTTATATCCTTTCGGCAGATACAAATCACCGGTTAAATCAACACCGTCAGCACGTTTGTAAGAAACTTTTTGCTTTGAAACTCCGACAAGTTGCGGGTAAGGGTTTGTGAAGTTGGTAATCGCAACAGAAGTGTTTTTCTTAAGATCTTTTATAAAATAATTGGGTACTTCCGTTTGTGTTTCTTTTCGAGTCAACACGATCAGGTTGTCCGGATCCAGTACATCAACGACAGACTCGTAAGTTCCTTCGCTGGCACGCCAAATCATCTCGTATTGTTTCGTATTTAAATCCCATTTGGTAAGAAACGGTAAATCACCCTTTGGGGAAGACCCCACCGGATTGTTAAACAGAAGTTTAGTGCCGTTATCCACTGTTACTATTACATCGCGACCGAAGTTGTTTCGATGCGTAACCGGTGTTCCCGGATTGTTGTACGCATCTGTTTCGTTCAGCTCAAACAATTTCTCCAGTTGTCCTGTGCTGCTGTTGTAGCGGCTAACGCGCTGCAATTGTTTTGAACGGAGCCCTTCGCGTACCAAAGCAAGGCTGGCGTTGCCCCATTGAGTGCCACGGTAACGCATAGCCGTTTTAAACAACTCTTTTGGCTGCCCATTAAAAGGCGCCGACAGAGAAAATACTGCATCATGATAAGGAACATTCTTCCTGATCAAACCACTGTCAAGCGGCTGTGCCCACACAAGTGTAGCAGGTTCGTCGTCTCTCCAATCAAACCCTCTCGGGACATTTTGCGTATTGTCGTATCCGCTCGGCGTCCCTTCTGATGATGGCAGATCAAACAATCGTTTGATTGTTTTTCCTGAAAGATCAACAATGCTCATGGTGGTGGGAAATCCACCTGCCGGAACGAGGTAAGAAAATGGCTTGCGGATAGTTCTTGTAAGCAAATACTTTTTATCAGGTGATAAAGAAACAGACTGATAAATAGCAGGTGTTCCGATTTTTGTTTCTACGCCATTTCTATTTTGAACCAGCTGCGAGGTTGCATAAAATGCAAACAGGTCTTCATCAAATGGAGATTTAATCAAGTCCTGGTAAGTGGGACTGGGCGCCGCCTTGCCTGCATTTTCCTGAACAGTGGGACCTTTGGGCGTGATCGCTCTTTTTGGAGCAGCGGAAGCTGATTGCGTAGTGGCTTTGTATACTATTGTATTATCGTCTAACCAGAAATACGAATTGCCCAAAGTGCTGTTGACAGGTTGTTTATTCACCTTTGTTATTTTTTGGGTGGCAATGTCAATCGTGTACAAATCGATTCTCGTGGGAGTGGTATTTAGAAATGCTATCTTTTTTTCCGAGGGGCTGTAGCTTACGTTTGTGGCAGACATATTTTGCGGTAAGCCGGCAATGCTGTATTCCCGCGAAGACTTAATGTTTTTCAACCGGAAATTTTTTATCACCGTTTGCCTGCTCGGAGAAAAGTTGTTAGGGTTTAGCCTCATCCCTGCAATACGCAATTCGGGTTGGCCAAGTTCTTCTACATCCGGATATGATGCCCGTTCGCTTAGTAGCATCCATTCGCCCTTGCTGTCGATACTGACTCCTGGCGTCGGTTTAGCAAGCAGCATTTCTTCAATTTCTTTGGGCGGTTTCTGGTATGTAACAGCGGTTTGCGCCTGTAAATAGCCGGCAATGCTGATAAATAAAAGGATAAAAAGATATTTTCTGTTAATCATCTTCTACTGAAGTTTTGGTGAAAAAATGAGAGAAGCCGAATGTACGAAGAAGATAAGAAATGTTATCTTGCCTGCTATGAAACAACTACTTTCAATATCTCTTTTCCTGATTACGTTTAGCAGCGTGAATGCGCAAACGAAAGAACAAACTCCCGACCCGGCCAAAAAGATTCAAACAGTTGAGGCGTCTTGCGGACAATGCAAATTTGGATTAAAAGGTAAAGGATGCAGCCTGGCAGTTCGCTTTGATGGCAAAGCTTATTTTGTGGACGGAAGTGCCATAGACGATCATGGCGATGCTCATGCGTCGGACGGATTTTGCAACGCTATTAAAAAAGCTGAAGTGCAGGGTGAAGTGATTAACAATCGGTTTAAGTCAACCTACTTCAAGGTAATACCTGACGAACAAAAAAAGCAGTAAAGGGGAAAGAATTAGAGCCAACTATCGGAGTCGAACCGACGACCCTTTCATTACGAATGAAATGCTCTACCAGCTGAGCTAAGTTGGCTTGAATTTTATGGCGCAAGGTATTCAAACTTCTAAAAAAAGCCGCGACGTGCGGCTCTTTTTGTTATTTGAATATCACTTTTGTATCACAATCTCTATTGTGATCACTTCATTATTCATTTCTATCCTGCAGTAGTATGTACCACTCGTCCAGTGTTGTGTGTTGATGTTTAATTGCTGCGCCCCTGTAAAGGCGTGATTCATCTTTATTTGTTTCATTAAATCACCCTTTGCGCTATAGACCCTTACCGACACCGCACCCGGAACAGTGACCGTGTACCTGATGCTAAAATTGTTTGATGCGGGGTTTGGCCAAACGATTGCTTCTATCTGCTGCTCTCTAAATGGCACCTGCACCTGAGTGATTGGCGGATCCATTTCTGCTACGAGAAATGGTCTCATCATCTCGTGATCCTCGTGAGATAAAATATGACAATGCCAAACGTACTTGCCCGGCAAGTCAAAAGTGGCGATGACTCTTGTAACTTCACCCGGATACATCACCCACGTGTCCTTCCATCCCTGCTCAGATGCTGATGGCGGTTGCAAACGGCCCAGGTGCTTTACGTTTAAGGGCGATCCATTTTCTTTCACTGCGCCTGCGGTGAATTTTTGTCTGTTTATCAATTGCATTTGTACCATGTGCAAATGAATAGGATGCGCATCAGGCGTTTGGTTGTATATCTCCCAGATTTCAGTGCTGTTCAATGCTGGTTTTTCTGTTATATCCTCGTCCCATTCCATGACACCATTTTGCATGGTCCCAAGCATGGGCATGAGTCTTCCGTGTTCATCCGTTGATTCAAACAAAATCAATTTTCTTGCTGGCAAATTTGTGGAAAGAGGATTGATAGGCTGTTGTCGCAACGTAGCCGGCAAGCTAATGTCAGGAGAGGCTGGATTGAACGATTTGCTGACGCGGAATGCCATTATTTTTCCGGTAGTTTGTGGATCAACAGCGCTTCCGGAGGGGTACGGAGTTTTTGCATTGTTCTTAATGATGATCGTTTGATTTTTCAGATTTGAGAAATCTATAATGACATCTTTGCGCTCGCCTGGCGCTATAAGCATTTGATCCAGTGGAACTGGCGCTGGCAACAATCCGCCATCACTTGCAATTTGGACAATCTGGTTGTTGCTGGACAAATAAAGATTGTAAAATCTCGAGTCGGAGCCATTCAGGAAGCGAAAGCGGTATGCTCTCGGCTCAACTTCCAACACCGGCCAGGTTTTGCCATTCACTAAAATAAAATCACCAAAGAATTCAGGTTGAACACTTGGCTCATTATCCAGCGTGGGCTCAGAGGGATAATGCAACTCCCCTGAAGTCGTAAACATTCTGTCTTGTATCACAATTGGAATGTCAAATTCTGAAGCTGGTAACCTTCCTGTCTGTTGCAGCCATTGTTCGTTTTGATCCGTCAAAAGATAAAAACCAGCCAAGCCAGCATAAACATTTAAACGGGTAATTCCAAGAGCATGGTCATGGTACCACAGGGTAGCTGCTTCCTGATCGTTCGCGTAACGATACGGAGTGACATCTCCTTTTACAAAATCCCGTCCTTTTTTTTCGAAGCCGGGTGTGTACCACGCTTCAGGCAAGCCGTCGCTGGCTGATTCTGTGTGGCCACCGTGTAGGTGAGTAACAATCGGAACCCCGTGCTCAAGGAGCTCGCTTTTGTTTAGTGCCGTATGCACAGAGTAATCAACCGGCAAAAGGTGAGGTAACGGAGCACTTCCGTCCGTAAGATTGTTGTGCCAAAATAGATCGACTGGAATTCCCGATTGTGCAAGAATTGTTGGACCGGGATAGAAACCGTTGTAACCCCACACTTTCGTAACTAATGATTGTCCATTTACTGGATCTACTAATCCAAGATTTTGAAGAAATTGCGTGATGCTTACGTGGAAAATGCCACCATTTCTCGCATCTATTACATTGGTTGTTGGAATAGGTAATGGATTTACGAACTGGGGCTGTGTCTTTGGATTCAGCAAATTTTGTGCTGAAGCGGGTAACGTTGTCATTGCAATAGCTAACGTACACAGCAAACGTGTTGTAAGTAGAATTACACTTTTCATATGCAGCAGGTTAGGTGAAAAATAAAGTGGACCGGCAAAATAAACTGCCACATTCGGATTTTAGTTGATGTAAGTCATACGCGCCGATTTTAGTAGCAAGTGTTAATGTTCTTGCTCCTTGAGCAAAATTTTATCTGTAAATCAGCAACTTACAAGGGTGTTATCAAAAAAGTTCATGAAAAGGTGCTCGATTTATGCGATGTCCATCTATCTTTGCGCTCCCGAAAACAACTCGAAAAGTTGTACGGGAACAGTAAGCGGGATGGCGCTGCTGTCTTTTTTAAAAACGTTATCCTACCGGAAGGGCGGATAATTCAAAGAAAAATTTTCAATGAGCAAACTACATTTTACCACCAAACATGCAAACGCGGCTACTGTACAACGTAACTGGTATGTTGTCGACGGCACCAATCAAACCGTGGGTCGTATGTGCTCTCGTATTGCTGCTGTTTTACGCGGCAAGAACAAGGCATACTACACCCCCCACGTTGACTGTGGAGACTTTGTAATCGTTACCAACGCAGACAAAGTAAAATTCACCGGAAACAAAATGGATGAAAAAATTTACGACCATTTCACCGGTTATCCCGGCGGGAGAAAAGAAGAGTTGGCAAAAGATCTTCTAAAACGCAGACCAGAGGTGATCATCGAAAGAGCCGTAAAAGGAATGTTGCCAAAAAATAGACTTGGCCGCAAGATGTACAAAAAACTTTTTGTGTACACGAGCAACGAGCATCCTCACACTGCACAGCAACCAAAAGAACTAAAGTTCTAACATATTCAAATATCAAATTGATATAAATGGAAAAACAAAAAAATAGTGTTGGACGTCGTAAAGAAGCCGTTACAAGAATTTTTATTTCACGCGGCAACGGGTCCATTACCATTAATGATAAAGACTATAAGTCTTACTTCTCACTTGTCTATTTGCAAAATCAGGTGGAAAGGCCTTTAAAGGCGATTGAAGCTGCGGACAAATTCGACGTGAAAATAAATGCAGTCGGCGGTGGAGTAAAAGGACAGGCAGAAGCAGCGATGTTGGGCATTGCCCGTGCGCTTGTGGAAGTAAACCCCGAATTTCGACCTGCGTTAAAAGCTGCAGGCCTCTTGAAGCGTGATCCGCGTTCAGTTGAACGGAAAAAATTCGGTAAGAAAAAGGCACGTAAGAGCTTC
Organism: Bacteroidota bacterium; assembly: GCA_023436425.1. Lineage (GTDB taxonomy): Bacteria > Bacteroidota > Bacteroidia > Chitinophagales > Chitinophagaceae > Flavisolibacter. Next base: position 11,804 of record JAEZJD010000090.1, read on the forward strand.
CAATTCTCAAAACGTTAATGATTGGAGATTAACGTGGGAGGTTATCACCCTACGTTGCCGGTCCACAATATCAAAGTTCAAATTCAAAAAATTCAAATGGAACAAAACACTTCCTTACAACAACAACTCCTTGAAGCTGGTGTGCATTTTGGCCACCTGAAGAAGAAGTGGAACCCAAAGATGTTGCCTTACATTTTCGCAGAAAAAAAAGGTATTCACATCATCGATCTAAATAAAACAGTGGAAGGGCTGCAAGAAACAGCGGCTGCCCTGAAGCAAATTGCGCGGAGCGGAAAGAAAATACTCTTCGTTGGAACAAAGAAACAGGCGAAGGACATTGTAGCAGAATGCGCTCAGCGTGTTAACATGCCTTACGTAACAGAGCGTTGGCTGGGTGGAATGCTTACCAACTTCAACACTGTGCGTAAGAGCGTGAAAAAAATGCAGAGCATTGAAAAAATGCTTGGCGATGGCTCATTCGATTCGATCACCAAAAAGGAACGCCTGACGCTCAGCCGCGATAAAGAAAAAATGGAAAAAGTATTGGGCGGTATTGCGCAACTGGCCCGCATTCCCGCTGCTCTATTCATTGTTGACATTGGGCATGAGCATATTGCACTTGCGGAAGCAAAGCGCTTGAACATTACAACTTTTGGTGTGGTGGACACCAACTGCGATCCAAACAAAGTTGAGTTTGCCATTCCTGCGAACGATGACGCAACAAAATCAATTGCGATTATAACCAACTACATCACCGCAGCTATAGCAGAAGGTTTATCAGAGCGCCAGGCTGCCAAAGAAGATGATGGCGATGAAGCCGCTATCGATGCAGAAAATGAAAAGAAAGCTGCTCGTTTGGAGGCTGAAGCGCAGCAAGAAGCTGGACGTGGTGGTCGCGGAAGAGGGCAGGCAGGAGCTGCCGGCCGCGGACCGGGTACTAGTCGTGCACCGGGCGCCGGAGGCGGACAAAGACGCCGCACGCCACAAGGTGGTGGCACAGCAGGTGGCCGCGGACCTGGTGGTGGAAGAAGATAATTCGACAATTTGCCAGTGTGCAATTGTGACAAAGAATTACGCTTAACTCACTGAAGATAAATTGAACTAAATAGGCAATGTGCTAATTACCTCATTTGCACATTAGCAAAATTTAAAAACAAATTGAATTTATGTCAACAGCAACAATAACAGCACAGGATATAAATAAACTTCGCCAGGCAACTGGCGCAGGTATGATGGATTGTCGCAAAGCGCTCACTGAAACCGGAGGAGACTTTGAAGCAGCGATTGACTGGTTAAGAAAACAAGGACAAAAAGTTGCGGCAAAGCGCAGCGACCGCGAGGCAAAAGAAGGTGTCGTAATTGCCAAAACAACTTCGGATAACAAATCGGGAATTATTGTAACGGTTTCCTGCGAAACAGATTTCGTGTCCAAGAATTCTGACTTCGTTGCATTTGCCCAAAGCATTGCAGATGCTGCGATAAAAAGCGATGTAAAAAGTTTGGATGAGCTAAATAACACTGATGTTAATGGATCTAAAGTTTCGGATCTGGTAAACGATAAGTTAGCGTCAATCGGTGAAAAAATAGGCATCACACGTTTTGAAAGAGTTGATGCGCCATACGTTTCTTCCTACATTCACGGTGCATACAGGATGGGAGTTTTAGTAGGATTTAATAAGCAGGCAGAAGAAGCGGGTAAAGATGTGGCTATGCAAATAGCTGCCATGAATCCGGTAGCGGTTGATCAGGAATCTGTTCCTGCTGACATTGTCGCTCGTGAAAAGGATATTGTAATGGATCAAATAAAGCAAGATCCAAAAATGGCTGGCAAACCAGATCAAATGCTTTCTAAAATTGCGGAAGGCAAGTTGAACGCATTTTTTAAGGAAAGCACATTGACAGCACAGCCTTTTGTGAAAGACAGTTCTAAATCTGTCGGAGATTACTTAAAGAGTGTAGACCGTGATTTGAAAGTGGTAGAATTTAAGAGGGTGGCTTTAGGTTAGTCACGGCAGGCAGATATTTTAAAGTGACCCCGGAACATCTCCGGGGTTTATTGTTTTACAAAGGACATTGTTGTTTCCGCACTCGCTGAGATTGAAAAACTCTTTAGATTAAGGCTTGTAGCCGTGAGTTCCACAATTGTCCACGGGCCGCCATCCATCCATAGTTCCGTTTCGTTTTTTTCAAATCTCCAATCGCCGTTCGATACCTGCGTTACTGTTCCGGGACACATGGTGGCACCTTCGTTGTGCTCCAGAATACCATCTTTTTTAAACACCAGGTAATTGTCTTTCATACATGCGGGCAAGCGAGAGTACACGTCATCCGAGCCCTGCATGTTCGCAACTAATCTCCATTGACCGGTTGTGAGCAAAGTGAATCTTTCTGACAATTGCGGTGCTTTCGCTCCATCCTTGTTGCAGGCGGACAAACTCACCGTAATAAGAATTAGAAGGATGTATAGATCCCGCATTTTTTTTCTTTTAACTCACGAAAGTTATTATGTTATTTCATTTTTCCAAGCGACAACTTTAATGCAGCAGCTATCGGAACTTATTCGGCGTCGACAACAATGAAGAAATTCGGTCGTAAACAATCACAGCCAAGTATCTTAAATAAAAAAGGCTGTACACAATGGGACAGCCTTTTCGTAATGTTGTTTGAGCAATTTGCATTATTGCCCTTGTTTAACCTTGTAAATTTTAGTTGGTAACAACCCGTGTGCTTTTTTGTGCGTGGCGATTACAGCATCGGCGCTTGGTCCTTGAGAGAGGCAGTAAACCAAACCCTCTTTTTCATCAACCCAATAGTTAATGAAGTTTACTCCGTTTGATGTTTGCACTGCCAGGTCTTTCTTGTGAGCCTCAGCAACTGCTTCGGCTGTCACTTTGCCTGCGCCAAGTTCATGTACATCAAGATAGAACTGCTTGCCCGCTTGAGAAGGATCTTCCATACCCGGAGTGACTTCTGAAATGGCATCGAAAGCGAGGCCGTGTGCCGCTTTGTGTGTGGCATTCACGCTCTCCGGATTAGCTGCAGATGACAAGCAATAGATTTTTCCCTGCTCTTCATCAATCCAATATTTAATGAACTTAACGCCGAATCGATCTTGCGTGGCCAAATCTTTTTTGTGTGCATCTGCAACCGCTTCTGCGGTTACTTTCCCGGGTTCGAAATTGTGAACGTCGATAAAGTACTTCGTTTCTTTTTTGGGCTCCTGATTTTGTGCCAAAGCAACAAAAGCAGAGAAGGTGATGATAGCTGTAAAGACTACATGTTTCATATATCGTGGTTTAATTTTGGAATGACGACGGAGCCATCTAAATGGCGTAACAGGATAGGTGAAAACGATTACAGCTAAGCTAACAAATTAAATTAATTACCAATTATTTTTTACTGCGGAGCTTCGGTTTTACATGTACAATCCGCCGTCAACATTCATCACCTGGCCGGTGATATAGCGCGACATGTCGGAAGCTAAGAAAAGACAGGCATTGGCAATGTCTTCTGCAGTAGCAAAATAGCCGAGCGGAATTCCTGCTTTGTATTTATCTGCCTGTTCGCCCTCCTTTAGGTAAGATGTCATGTCTGTTTCGACAAAACCCGGCGCAACTGCATTGCACCTAATATTTCTGCTTCCCAACTCTTTTGCTACAGACTTTGTAAAACCAATAATTCCTGCTTTCGATGCTGCGTAACTGGACTGACCTGCATTGCCCATCAATCCTATTACAGAGCTCATGTTGATAATGCTTCCGTTTTTTGCTTTCATCATAGGGCGAATTACCTGCTTGGTCATGTTGAAAACACTTGCAAGATTTATTTGCATTACATCAGCCCATTGTTCCGGAGTCATGCGCAGCAGCAAATTATCTTTTGAAATACCAGCATTGTTGACGCAGATGTCAATGTTACCAAATTCCTTCAGCACATCATTTACAAGTATTTCGCACTCTTTGAAATCTCCTGCGTTGGAGCGGTAGCTTTTTGCCTTTACCCCCATCGCATTTAAATTATCTTCAAGAGACTTTGCTTTTTCAGCACTGGATTCGCTTACATATGAAAAGGCGATGTTGCAGCCGTTTTCTGCAAATTTTAGAGCAACTCCTTCGCCAATGCCTCTGGCAGCACCTGTGATTATGGCAACTTTGTTTTGAAGCATATTACATGTTTAGGAATGCGAATGTAATAATGCTTTTTCAACGGGAATTATGAGAGCTACTTACTAGAACTTTATATCCAAACCGGCAGAACCGAAGTATTGGTTTCCAAAAGTGTTCGTGGCGTAGTTGTCGCGTGACCATCCTGCCGAGAGCTGCGCCTGAAGTTTTTTTGTCAAAGAACATTTTGCTCCCGCAGCAATCCTGCTGCTGCTTAACTCACCTCCATTGTTCAGCTGTATGTTTCTTCCCTCATCCGGAGAAATTCCTTTGCCGGCTTGCAGCCACAGGTAATCGTTTTCATTTTTGAAATACTTTCTTGCAGTGATGAAAACAGAACCGTTACTCAGTGGTGTTTTCGTTGAAAAAAATGATCGGACATTCAGCAACCAGCTGCCTGCGTATTTACTTACACCGGCAGTTCCGAGCCAAATAGATTGGTCAAAGTGCAACTGGCGGTAGCCAATTTCCGGCTCCCAACCTTTGCTCAATGGCAGATACACTGTTGCGCCTGTGCGCCATTTGCTAAACACCGGTACATCATTCGAGTACGCTGCGGCTACATACGCATAAGCTTTTTTACCCAGCTTTGGATAGGCTTCCGCCTCGAACTGCATGCCGCTTTTGTTGAAGCGGTTAGCAGCAGTTACTCTTGCGATAGCTGTTCCAAAATGCATTTTTCTTTTATACTGCAGCGATGTAGCAAACCATGGATTGGAGAATTGCTTGTCGAAATGATTTTGTTCGTGAATGATCGCGATAGAATTTTTCGACGAGTCGGGCTGCGCATACACTGTTGAACAAAAAATTAATAAAGGCAGAATTAGTTTTATCATAGCAAGTTATTGGCTAGGTTACAGGCTGTGTTGAAA
>JAEZJD010000169.1 GCA_023436425.1 Bacteroidota bacterium
TGAGTTGGTAGTGCCGTTGTACAAACCTGACGATTGACTCAGATTGTGCTTTGTAGAATCGAAAGTTTTCATTGGTCCAAAATGGTTTGCCATCATCTTCGAACGTTCGTAGGAGTGGCTATGCCCGCAAAGCACAAGATCAACTCCACAACGCTCGAGGATGCGGATAAAATTCTCCCGTATCTTGATCAGCTCTGATTCTTTGTCTGAATTGTGCGAACCCATCGTATACGGAGGGTGGTGCCAGAAAGCAACGATCCATCCCCTGTTCGTGTTGGCCTCCAGATCTTTTTTCATCCATTGTACCTGCGGGGATAAGGTGTCGTACATCCGCAACGATTCTTCTTCCATTCCGTAAGAGTCGAGCGATAGAAAGTGAATATTACCGATATCAAAAGAATAATACTGCTGCGTGTTTGACGGCAGTCCACCTGATTCGCCATTTATGGGCATCGAAAAATTTTGGTAATACGCTACCTGATGTGTTTTTTGCGCATGTGTTTTTGAATACTCCACATCATGATAATCGTGATTACCGGGCGCCGGAAAAAGCGGATATTTCTTCAGCAATTCATCTTTGTACACGTTGAAAAAGTTTACCTGGTACTGCGCATCTTCACCGTCCCGATATGCATTGTCACCAAGCAAAATCCATGCGTTCATGTAATTATCTCCAAGGTATTTCACTACCTGGTCTCTCACCTGTCGCTGGTTGGTTGAGTTATTCCCGCAGTCGCCAAAGGCAGCAATGCGGTACAATTTTTCTTCACCCGTTACAGGTAGTGTGTAGAAATAATTATCGGGGCCAATTTGGAGCGTATCAGCCAGTCCGCCGACGGAATAGTAGTATTTTGTCGAAGGTTGCAGTCCGGTCAATTTCACCTGGTGCTCCATTACGAGTGCGTTGTCATCAGCGGTCATTGATAGATTATTAGCGTCAGTTCCGAAACGAACACGACTTCTCGCCCATGTATCTGTTCTCCATCTAACAACAATGCTGTTACTGGTGGCGACCTGCAGGTACGGACCGCGAATGAGATTTGCCAGCGGCTGACCTGTGTGTCGCTTGTTCTGTCTGAACTTCTCCTCTTTTTCTTCATCTTGTGTAAATCCTGCAAGCGGGAGAAACATAAGGAATGCTAATTTCAAAATCGTCTTATTCATAAATTGGATTAACGGTGATTAATTCTTCCAATACAAGCAAGTTATTTTCCCATCAACTGTGCTCACCACTACCTTGTTATTTTGCAACGGCATTACTGATGCAATGTTGGAATTTGACACTTTGTGTTTCCACAAAATCGAGTGTGTGTGGCGGTCAACAGCGGTTACCACTCCGGAATTTGACGGAACGTAAATAATCCCATCTTTTTCGACGACAGGAGCGGCACACACGTCGTAGCCTAGTTGTAGGTTGACGGTAAAATCTACCTTCAGTTCATCGGCGGTGGTGGAAATGCCAACCAGTTTCCCTTCCGTTGTTTTCACAAAGATTAATAAGCTGTCGGCAGACAGTCCCATTGATTCGCGAACCCTAACGTTAGGCATCTTTGTTCTCCATATTACCTGCCCCGATGCTGCATTGAAAACTGTGACGTGTTGGTCGGGCGCCACAATGAAGATTCTGCCATTTGCGCCAACGGGTCGACACCCTGCAGGAGAAGCCATTCGGTTGTTTGATGTATCGGTCCATTTCCATTCAAGTTTTCCATTGGCTGAGTTGAGTGCATAAGATTCATTGCCCCAGCTTCCAAAAAAAACCTTTCCTGCGTATACCAATGGCCTTGTCATCACAAAATCTTTTACTTCGGTAAAATCCCACTGGAGTTTGCCTGTGAAAAGGTTCAGTGCTCTAAAGTGTCCATCTGAGCCACCAATGAAGACAACATTGTTTTGTATTGCGGGTGAAGCGACAATGGGTTTTAACGCCTTGTACTTCCAAACAGGATTTCCGGTATTTGCATCCAGGCAATAAACATTACTATCCGTTGATGCGACAACAATATATTGAGAAGACACAACAGGTGTACTGTATATTTTTCCGTCGGTGGCAAACGTCCATTTTTTAACGCCATTATTTTCATCCAAGCCATATATACGTCCGCCTGTGTTTGTTGCCACTATTAAATTTTTGTAATCCGCGGTGCCTGCACCTACATCAAAGTTGTTTTGATGATGCCAGAGTTCCTTTACATTGGGGAAAGAGGAATTGAGGGCATAAGAAGGTCGTGCATATTGAATTGTATCGGTCGCAAAATTTTGCTGCAAAAGTTTAACCTCTGCCCATTGGTGATTTGTATTCACTGTCGGGCGCCGCTCTTCAAATACAACTTTTCCGTTGGAAAAAGTAACAACATTGTATCCGCTAATTGAATCTGTTGCCCGTAAATTGGATCGTCCCATAATTCCCGGAACACCTTCAAAATTGAACTTCGTGTTCAGGTGCCCATGTCCAACCAAAATAAGTTGCAGATTTTTTCTTTTTAACCTGTCCATTGCTTCGAACCAATTCCGCTGAGAAGAATCCTGCGGATAATGATTTACATACACGATCGGTATGCTCTTGTTTTTCTGATTGTTCAAAACTGAATCCATCCACAAAATGTCTTCCCGTGGCACCTGTCCCGGCGATTTGTGGTGCATGAAAGGGCCTGAATTTGTTCCAATGAACAGATAACCATTGTGATGAAAAGCAAAGCGTCCCGCACCAAATAGCTCATTGAAAATTCTTCCGCCACTTGGCGACCAGTTACCATCGTGGTTACCTGTTTGGATATATAAAGGCACTTTCAAATTTGACAAAATACTTTTTGCAAGCATCATTTCATCGTCCGTTCCCAACTCAGTTATGTCGCCGGAAATAATCACAAATTTCAGCGACGGGTCGGCATTGATGTCCGCAACAGAACGCCGCAAATCCTCATCTGCATCCTTGACTCCGATATGTGTATCGGACAAAAAAGCAAACCGGAACGACTGAGCGAAAACAGTTGCCCCAATAAAAAAGAATAAAATGAAAACAAATACTTTTATCATGATCTAAAGTGATGGATTAAGTATCCTTTTCCATCTTTATAACTATCGAACGCTTAAAAGCTGGCAAACTCACAACAGAATTTTTCAGTGCAGTTGTCCAGTTATTCTTCCATGGATCGTACACCGTGATTTTCTTCAGCGACCGTGAAGGGACCAGGCTGCTAAAATCTATTTTTTCGTTACTTGTTTCATTTGCGTTTTTACTTTCTTTAAATTCCGACTTCCAATCATTCTGCACATCGCGGCACCACGTAAGAATCGTTTTTTTACCAACAAGAGAATAAACTCTCAACCGCTTGTGATACATGGTTATGGGGGTAAAGCCTTCGTTCAAAGGGTTGATGCCTTTTACCGCTTCATTGAATCTGGCATAATGATACCACAGATCATTTTTGTCAATGTAATGATCCCAATGCCAGCTATTCCCTGTGCCGGCAGCACCCGCAAAAAATGGAGCAAACGCCATGTCGTGCATGAGTGCCCCGTCCTTGTCCAAAGGATATAACTCCGATGGCCCGGTGTGATTCGGAAGCACAGCGCCTACCTCAGCGAGTAACATTGGCTTATGAACGTGATAAGATTTCAATTCGTTTATAGCATCAGACGAAAGAACATCCATCGGCGCCATACACACATCCAGCGTAGCATGTGCGTCAATGTACCGGTGGATTTGTGCTACATCGTTTGACGGCAGCTGATTGATGTAGCGATAATCTGGTCGGCGACTTTCCATATCAAAAGAACCAAGACTTTGCAGCACAAGATTTTTTGGAAAAAGTTGGTGCACCTGCGGCAGCATATAATCATTCCACTCACGCAAACCTTTACACATAATGCCATTCATTTCGTTCCAAAGCTCCCAGCCAAAAACAGCAGGATGACTTCCATAACGGTTGCTGAAAAACTTCATGCGATTGAGGAATGCCTCTCTACCTTTCGCTGTGTTGATATATTCGTCTACATTATTAAAAGGACCGCCATTGTCTACATGAT
>JAEZJD010000196.1 GCA_023436425.1 Bacteroidota bacterium
ATATTGCCCAAAATAATATTGCATACGACAACGGCTACAACTGCTGCTGAAACGAACAGAGTGAGAAATAAAGCAAAATTTATTTTCTGTTTCCTCGCAATAAATAAAATCCAGCATGGAAGAAAAACAATGCCGAGAGGTCTGGAAATAATCGTAAGAACGAGAAACAACAGTTGAACTGCAATAGCTTTCCGGGTTATAGTTGTATACATAAGACAACTTGCAAAAAACAAAAGTGCTGAACTGTAAAAAAGCGATTCGGTAAACAGATAATAATTCCACGCCTGATAAGGAAAAAAAGTTACCAGAAGCAGTGTTGTGATAAAAGCAGAAAATCTTTTTTTCTCAAGATGCTTCAGCGCGAAATAGAATCGGAACGTGGCGATAAAATTAATTATGAGCTGAATGATGACAACCCCTGTAAAGCCAGCTCCTGTTTTTAAGCCCAAAGCAATAACTAAGGTGGTCGTCAGATAAAAGAAATACCGCACTTCCGGGAAGTGCCCGTTTTGCAATAAATTTTCTGCAGCACGTATGTACTTTAAGCTTTCTAGGTCCGAATTAATTCCGAAAAAAAAGAATAATCCGGTTTGCGTAGCTACCCACACGCAAACAAGTATTATAAACTCGGTTCTGAACCTGTTATGTAACAATTTTGCAGTCAATCTGGTTGTTTTCTCTCTATCTGGTCTCCGCCATGCGGTTAATGTATTTGCCAATCATGTCAAACTCGATATTTACTTCATCGCCAACTTCTACTGTTCGAATGTTTGTGTAGGCATAGGTATACGGAATGATAGCAACCGTGAATAAGTTTTTCTTCACATCAAAAACAGTAAGGCTGATTCCGTTGATGGCAACAGAACCTTTTTCAATCACGAGGGATGCAAACTTTCGCGGAAAGCGAAACCGGTATTCAAAGCTGCCTTCCTTGTTTTTTATTTTTTTGCAAACAGCAGTGGTGTCCACATGCCCCTGAACAAAGTGTCCATCAAGTCTTGTGTTCAACAATAAACTTCTTTCAAGATTGATTAAAGTCCCTGGTTTCCAAAAATTCAGGTTTGTCTTCTTTAGCGTTTCCTCCACAGCAGTCACTTTATGCATTGTGCCGTTCACTTCTTCTACCGTGAGGCAGGCACCGTCGTGGGCTACGCTCTGATCCACTTTCAATTCCGATGAAAGCGTCGACGAAATCCAAAAACTCTTATTACTACCGTTTTCCAATACTTCTTTCACCTCGCCTACTGCTTCTATTATGCCTGTGAACATGCAGCGAAATTCGTTGTTTTTGCATTTTCTTTTGGTTTCCTTCTAAATTCACTGTTATCTTTGCTCTCCGAAATTTTAAAGGAGGTATAAAGCATGCTAATTATCGATTCTAAGGACTGCGAAAACATAGACAAAGCCTTAAAAAAGTACAAGAAGAAATTCGAAAAGGCTAAAATCTTGTTGCAGTTGCGTGAAAGACAGTCATTCACAAAACCGTCTGTTCGTCGCAGAAACCAGGTTTTGAAGGCTGTTTATAAGCAGAAAATAGCAAGCGGAAAAATCGAAGCATAGCTTCTCCTCTTCCAAATATTTTATAGCTCCATAGTTTTTATTACTTTGGAGCTATTCTTTTTTATGGAAAACCATCACGGAATTATTCAGAGCTTTCTCGATCATCTGAAATTTGAAAAGCGTTATTCACGACATACCGTTATTTCCTATCAAACAGACCTGATCTCTTTTTTCGACTACATCATCAGCCAGTACGGGGACCTTGCGATTACCGATATTTCTCACATGCATATACGTTCGTGGCTGGCGTCGCTAAAAGATGAAGGGCAGAAAGCAAAAAGCATCAATAGGAAAATTTCTTCGCTAAAATCCTTTTTTAAATACCAGTTGCGGATGGGCAGCATTGAAAAAACTCCTATGGGAAAAATCATTGCACCAAAAAACGAGAAGCGCCTTCCCACTTTTGTGGCGGAAAAAGGAATAGAAAAACTCTTTAATCAGCCGTTCGAAGATAGTTGGGAAGGAACCACCAATCAATTGCTACTAAAGCTTTTCTACAGCACCGGCATGCGGCGCAGCGAGTTGATAAACCTGAGAGAAAAAGATGTAAACTTTTCCAACCAAACATTGAAAGTGTTGGGTAAAGGAAATAAGGAACGCATACTGCCGGTGTCCGCTGATCTCATCGAAAAGATGAAAGAATACATTAACAGGAAAAAGGAAGAACTCGGTGATACCGGGACAGAATGGTTATTGCTCACGAAAAACGGAAAGCAGCTGCCACCGCGCCGCGTTTACGATATTGTACGAAACAATTTGCCAGATGAAATCACAACGATTGAAAAGCGCAGCCCGCACGTGCTGCGACACAGTTTTGCCACTCATTTGATGAATAACGGTGCGGACCTAAACGCTGTAAAAGAGCTTCTCGGTCACAGCAGCCTTGCGTCTACTCAGGTCTATACCCACAATACCATAGAAAAGTTGAAAAATGTATATAAGAAATCGCACCCTAAGGCATGAAATTTGGCAGATGGAAGGCGTTTGTTTTCTTGGAAAACGATATCAATAATATTAACTTCATACCGCCACTAGGCAAAAAGTTCTTTGATTATTTTTTCACCTGTTAAAACCATTTCTATGATCGTACATGTTCAAGCGCTTCACTTTGATGCAGACAACAAATTGATTGAGTACGTAACGACGAAGGTTCAAAAGCTGCAGCAGTTTCACGACCGGATCATCAAGGTGGATGTATTTCTGATATTGGACAATGTGGTGCATACTATTAAGGACAAGGTTGCTGAAATCAGAGTCCATGTACCCAGATCAGATTTTTTTGTAAAATCAACCAGCAAATCTTTTGAAGCATCTTTCGACGAAGCACTCGATGCAGTGGTTCAACAAATAAAAAAGAAGAAAGAAAAGCAAGCTGCGTAATATTAAGCTCCTGAACTTCAGGAGCTTTTTTTATGAATTACTTCTCTTTTTTCTCCCCGCACTTTTTTTGTAATCATCATTTTCCTTTACTTTTGCCATCCCAAAAACGGGAGTAGTTCTTTATTGTCAGTAATCAAACGAATTCATTGTGATCCAACAATCATTATGGTTTGCTTGAACTGTTTAATCCGCCACTTTAGCTCAGCCGGTAGAGCAACTGATTTGTAATCAGTAGGTCGTTGGTTCGATTCCGACAAGTGGCTCAATACTGGCGCAGATGGGTGGAAACACCCGCAAGGGCAGGTTCCAGAGCGGCCAAATGGGGCGGACTGTAAATCCGCTGTCTTTCGACTTCAGTGGTTCGAATCCACTCCTGCCCACAGAACTAATTTGACAATTAGCCAATTCAACAAATTGCTAATTGTTTTTCGTTCGAAGAGTTCTTTAAATAGTGCAGGCTTTGTGCGGCTGCCATTTGCATATTGTCACATTGCCAAATTTGCACAATGAATTTGCGGAAGTAGCTCATTTGGTAGAGCGATAGCCTTCCAAGCTATAGGTGGCCGGTTCGAGCCCGGTCTTCCGCTCTCTTTTCAGTTTGCAGTCTGCAGTTGCAGTTTGCAGTTGTGAAAGCTGCATTGCTAATTGCCAACTGATAACTGCCAACTGAACTACGCCGTTGTAGCTCAGTGGTAGAGCACTTCCTTGGTAAGGAAGAGGTCAAGGGTTCAATTCCCTTTAACGGCTCATCCTTCGGCAACCTCAGAATGACAGTCAAACTGAGTTTATCGATATTTGCTGAGTAAAATATAAGGTGTAGAAGAGTCCTGCACAGCGGGACCGGAGGACGATAACAAATACAAACGCTGGAAAAATAAAAGAAACAATAACAATTAAACCCCACAACTAAAAACCAAATAAAATGTCTAAAGAGACCTTTAAGAGGGATAAACCCCACGTTAACGTTGGTACCATCGGTCACATCGACCACGGTAAAACCACTTTGACTGCCGCCATCACGTCTATTTTGGCAGGAAGAGGTATGGCGCAGGCAAAAAAATACGACGAAATTGGTGCCGCTCCTGAAGAAAAAGAGCGTGGTATCACCATTAACACAGCTCACGTTGAGTACCAAACGGCTAACCGCCACTATGCTCACGTGGATTGCCCTGGTCACGCCGACTACGTTAAAAACATGATTACAGGCGCTGCACAAATGGATGGCGCTATTTTGGTTGTGGCGGCTACTGACGGTCCAATGCCTCAAACAAAAGAGCACATTCTTCTTGCTCGCCAGGTGGGTGTTCCGCGTATGGTTGTTTTCATGAATAAGGTTGACCTTGTTGATGACCCGGAATTGCTGGAGCTTGTTGAAATGGAAATTCGCGAATTGCTAACCTTCTATGGTTTCGATGGCGACAACACTCCTATTATTAAAGGATCTGCAACCGGTGCATTAGCAGGCGAAGAAAAGTGGGTTAAAGCTGTCGACGAATTGATGGATGCTGTTGACAGCTACATTCCATTACCTCCTCGTCCGGTTGATCAGCCGTTCCTGATGTCTGTTGAAGACGTATTCTCAATCACTGGTCGTGGTACGGTGGCTACAGGTCGTATTGAAAGAGGCCGCATTAAAGTTGGTGAGCCGGTTGAAATCGTTGGATTGATCGACGCCCCTCTGACTTCTACAGTAACAGGTGTGGAAATGTTCCGCAAATTACTTGACGAAGGGGAAGCTGGTGACAACGCAGGTCTGTTGTTGCGCGGTATTGAAAAAACACAAATTCGCCGGGGTATGGTTATCGTTAAGCCGGGCTCTATCACACCACACACTGAGTTTAAAGGCGAAGTTTACGTGTTAAGTAAAGAAGAAGGTGGACGTCATACTCCGTTCTTCCAAAAATATCGTCCTCAATTCTATTTCAGAACTACTGACGTAACAGGTGAAGTTGAGTTACCAGCAGGCACTGAAATGGTGATGCCGGGCGATAACACAACGTTGACTGTAAGACTGATTCAGCCGATCGCAATGGAGAAAGGTTTGAAATTCGCGATTCGCGAAGGTGGTCGTACTGTGGGTGCCGGTCAGGTTACGGAAATCTTAAAATAAGCTAAGGGCTTTAGCTCTAAGCTTTCGGCCGAAAGGCTACGCAAATGATCGTATATTTGCTACATATTGCTAAGAGCTATTAGCTGACCGCTAGTAGCTTTTAGCTTTCTTACGGGCATAGTTCAATGGTAGAATAGCGGTCTCCAAAACCGTTGATGGGAGATCGAATCTCTCTGCCCGTGCGAAAAAAAGTTTGATGTTCAGGTTCAATGTTATAAGTTCTTTTGAGCAAAAACCTTCAACCTTAAACCTCAAACCCTAAACCTTTTTCTATGAACAAAATATCGCACTACTTCCGAGAGTCCTATAAAGAATTGTTGGGTAAAGTAACCTGGCCAAACTGGACGCAGTTGCAGCAATCAACAATGATCGTTTTGGCTGCTACACTTTTGATCACCGCTATCGTTGCAGTAATGGATTTCATTTCTGCCGGCGGATTGAACCTCATTTATAAAATGTTCAGGTAAATGGAAGCAACCACTCCAAATACGCAAGACACACAACAGCAGGAAACCAAATGGTATGTGCTGCGTGTGGTGAGCGGAAAAGAAAAGAAGGTTAAGGAATACCTCGATAAGGAAATTGCCCGTGGCGGCTGGTCAGAGATGGTGAAGCAGGTGTTTCTTCCCGTGGAAAAAGTGTACAAGGTGCAGAACGGGAAAAAAGTAATGAGGGAGCGCAACTATTATCCCGGTTACGTGATGATCGAAATTGCAGAGGGAAAACTGAGCGATGACCTCCGCGACGTGATTAAAAACACGTCGAACGTAATTCATTTTCTGGGAAAGGAAAATCCTATAGCGTTGCGCAAAGCCGAAGTAAACAAAATGCTCGGCAAGATGGATGAAATGGCCGAAGCAGGCGGCGTAAGCATGAGTGAGCCGTTCATCGTCGGCGAAACCATCAAAATCATCGAAGGACCTTTCAATGATTTCAATGGCACAATCGAAGAAGTGAATGACGAAAAGAAAAAATTGAAAGTAACAGTAAAAATTTTCGGTCGCTCTACTCCTGTGGAATTGAATTACATGCAGGTGGAGAAAATCAGCTGATTTTTATTTTAAGACCAATATATTGCCATCCTTCGGGGTGGCTTTTTTATTGTGATACCGGTTTTTTCCAATTAGTAAGTGGCGGACCAACGTGAACGAATCCGTGCTGCTTTCTAAATTCTGCCTGCTTTTCCGCAGACATTTTCGCCACCTTTCCAGCCGCGGCAGCTTCAAAGTATTCTTCCATTTTTCCAGCTGGTTGAAAAAGCATAATCAACTTCGATTCAACTTCACCGACTTTAGCAAATGTGTGAGGAACTCCCCGCGGACCAAACACGCAGTCACCCGCCTTGGTGTGATAGATTTCGTCCCCCACCTTCACCATATATTCTCCGGAGATAATGTACCACCATTCGTCCTGATCAGGGTGAACGTGCAGCGGCGGGCCTCCTTCATGCAATCGAGTGGAATCGAAAATGTACAAATCACCGGCTGTATCTTTCGAAGAAACTTTACAAAAAAATTTGTCGCCCTCAAAAGGCGATAGCGGCTTTCCGAACCTGTCTTCTCCCGCTGAAACCTGAATGCCAGTTTTTACCCGTTTTCTATCGAATGAACGTCCAAAAAATTGCAGCGGAGCAACGAAGGCAGTTGTGGCTGTCAGGCAGCCTTTAATGAAAGTAGCTCTTTTCATGATCTATGCTTCTGAATAACAAAGTGGGTATTGTGAATATAAGAAATTAGTGATATTAGATCCGAATTGCAGTGACACAAAGGTCATTGATACGATTCTGGAAACTTGGACTGACTGACCGGGAGAAATATCATCTATTTTTTGATGAAGAGAAAATATATTGCTCAACAGAACCACTTGTAACTTCTACTTCTAAGTTATGAAAATATTTTTTCTGCTTATTGTCACATCTTCCACGTTGTTGTCCTTTGCACAGCAGCCGCTTATTCAAAATGTATCAGCAAGACGGCTGCAAAGCCTCAACGGCAATTGGCAGTACATCATAGATCCCTACGAAACGGGTTTTCGGAATTATCGGTGGGATGAGAGGAACGAAAATGACCGGGAAGCTTACTGGAACAGCGATATTCCGGAGAATAAAACCGACAGAAAGGAACATGGTTACAGCGACAAATACGTCCTGAAAGTTCCGGGAGATTGGAACCATCAGCATTCAAAGTTCCTGTACTATGAAGGAACTGTTTGGTACAAGAAATCGTTCGATACCAAATTGCCTGCAGCTAACGAAAAAATGTACTTGCATTTTGGCGCAGTAAACTATAGCGCTGATGTGTATCTCAATGGTAAAAAATTAGGAGCACACAAAGGCGGTTTTACGACATTCAATTTCGAAATACCGAATGGACTATTAAAAGCAAAAGGAAATTTCCTCGTAATAAAAGTCGACAACAAACGCTTCAAAGACGAAATACCAACAGTTAACACCGACTGGTGGAATTACGGTGGCATCACCAGAGATGTTAGTCTTGTAACTGTACCTCAAACCTTTGTTGTTGATTACTTTATCGGTTTGGAAAAAGGCAAAGGAAAGATCATCAGTGGATGGATTAAGCTAAATGGTTCGGGCGATCAGGATGTAGTGATTGAAATACCTGAATTGAATGTGCACCATAAAGTGAACGTAAAAGGAAATAGCGCTGCATTCAGTTTCGTCGCTCCTACTCTTCAATTATGGACGCCTGAGGATCCGAAACTGTACAAAGTTATTATTGCCTCTGAACAAGATCGGGTGCAGGATAAAGTAGGCTTCAGAACCATCGAAGTGAAGGGCAAACAAGTTCTGGTGAACGGCGTGCCTGTTTTCTTAAGAGGAATCAGCATTCATGAAGAAATTCCAAAGGAAATAAGACGAGCTTACAGTTACAACGATGCAGTGCATTTGCTGAAACAAGCAAAGGAACTCAACTGCAATATGGTCCGCCTCGCTCACTATCCGCACAATGAAAACATGACACGAGTCGCCGATTCTCTCGGCCTTCTTGTGTGGTCCGAAATTCCTGTTTACTGGACGATCGACTTTACCAATCCTGACGTATTGCAGAAAGCAAAAGTGCAGTTGAATGAAATGATTTCCCGGGACAAAAACAGAGCAAGCATCATTATCTGGTCTGTCGGTAATGAGACGCCGGTGAATGAAACTCGAACAAAATTCATGAGTGAGCTTGTAGAGACCGCAAGAGAACTCGACAATACTCGTCTCATTTCTGCGGCGCTGGAGGTGCATAATGTGAATGGCGTAAACACTATCGACGATCCACTTGGAAACTATACAGACATTGTTTCCGTAAATGAATATCTCGGTTGGTATGGAGGACTGCCGTCGAATTGCCGCACGGCAAAATGGGAAGTGAAGTATAACAAACCTTTATTCTTCAGCGAAACCGGAGCCGAAGCCCTGAGTGGATTTCATGCGGACAGCCTTACCCGCTGGAGCGAAGAATACCAGCAATGGTATTACAAAGAACAAGTTGCCATGATGAAACGCATGCCCGACAACTATATTGGAATATCGCCGTGGATTCTAAACGATTTCCGTTCGCCGCGTCGTAACAATCCCGTTTACCAGGAAGGCTGGAATAACAAAGGTCTTTATGACCACAACGGCAAAAAGAAGAAGGCGTGGTATGTTTTAAAGAAGTATTACGACGAAATGAGAGCTAATGAAACCCCATAGTAGAACTGTTGTATTGAAAAAGCTTCAAACACGTTTGTCGTTTGTTGTCCTGCTTGCGCTGTTATCTGCATGTGGAACGCAGAACAAGTTGTTGCAAGCGGACAAAGGATTGCTGCAAACGATTGATAAGAATTTCATGGACGGAGCCGTGCAGTATAAACTCTTGATGAAAAACTTGCCGCCCGCGAAATTTCCGAAGAGTTTTGATTCGTCTGCACGCAAGGTGGAAACGTCAGACTCTAAATGGTGGTGCAGTGGCTTTTATCCGGGAACGTTGCTGCAGATTTATGAACAAAGAAATGACAAATCGCTTTTGAGTGAAGCTGAAAGAATGCTCACGATTCTGGAAAAGGAAAAGACAAATACAGAAACGCACGACTTGGGTTTTATGATGTATTGTAGCTTTGGAAATGCAAATCGCATTACTTCAACACCTGAATACAATCAGATTTTGCTTACAAGTGCAAAGTCGCTGATCACCCGTTTCAATCCGAAAGTTGGTGCGATTCGTTCCTGGAATTCTTCTAACCCTAACGACTTTCTTGTCATCATTGACAATATGATGAACCTGGAACTTCTGTTCTGGGCAACTCGTTTTTCAGGTGATTCGACGTTTTACAACATTGCTACTACCCACGCCAATACAACCATCCAAAACTTTTTTCGCCCGGACAACAGCTCCTATCATGTTGTAAACTACAACCCGCAAACAGGTACCGTACAGTCAAAAAGAACAGCCCAGGGCTACAGCGACGAATCTGCTTGGGCACGCGGACAAGCGTGGGGTTTGTACGGCTTCACTGTTATGTTTCGCGAAACGAAGGATAAAAAATATTTGCAACAAGCAATCAAAATAGCGGACTTCATTCTCGATCATCCAAACTTGCCTGCAGATAAAGTTCCATTCTGGGATTTCAACGCACCTGGCATTCCAAATGCTCTGCGAGATGCATCAGCAGCAGCGATTACGGCTTCTGCTCTTCTCGAGTTGAGCACTTTTTCGGAGGGAAAAGTCGCAAGCAAATATTGGAAAGCTGCGGAAATTATCCTTCAAAGTTTGTCATCACCCACCTACAAAACAGCTTTGGGCGGCAACGGCGGTTTTATTCTGATGCATGGCGTTGGGCACATGCCTAACAAAACGGAAGTTGATGTGCCACTCACCTATGCAGATTACTACTTTATCGAAGCATGTAAGCGTTATAACGATCTAGCCCGCCAAAGTCGTTAAATTTGAGTGCGCACACTTAACAATCATTCTACATTTTCTATTTACAATTTTCTTTTATTTACATACCTTTGCGACCCCAATTAGTTCTTTAGAAGTTCCAAAAGGAAAACGAGGAATTTGGGAGACCTTGTAGTCGCGGAGATGAAAGGTCGCTTGAACCAATAAATCTAAAAAGATGGCAAAAGAAATCACGGGCTATGTAAAGCTCCAGGTGAAGGGTGGCCAGGCTAACCCTGCGCCTCCAATCGGTCCTGCATTGGGTTCCAAGGGTGTTAACATCATGGAATTTTGCAAGCAGTTCAATGCACGGACGCAAGACAAAATGGGAAAAGTACTCCCGGTATTACTCACTGTTTATTCTGACAAGTCGTTCGACTTTATTATCAAAACTCCTCCGGCAGCAGTTCAGCTTAAGGATGCCGCTAAGATTCAAAGTGGTTCAAAAGAGCCAAACCGAAGCAAAGTGGGCAAGGTTACCTGGGCACAGGTAGAGGAAATAGCCAAAGACAAGATGGCTGACCTTAATTGCTTCACTGTGGAAAGCGCTGCTTCAATGGTTGCAGGCACCGCTCGCAGCATGGGTTTGACGGTAGAAGGAGCACCTGCAAAATAATTTTGAACCACTCTGCCGACAGGCAGGAACTTAAAACGAATTAACAATGGCATTTATTCCTAAAAAAAGAAAAGCAGCAAACGGTAAAGTGGATGCAGCAAAAGCATACACTTTAAAGGATGCATCTGCTTTGGTAAAAGATATCACTACGTGCAAGTTCGACGCCTCTGTTGACCTGCACATCCGTTTAGGCGTTGATCCTAAAAAAGCTGACCAGGCAATTCGCGGAACAGTTACGCTTCCTCACGGTACAGGTAAAACCAAAAGAGTTTTGGTGCTCTGCGGTCCAGAGAAAGAAGCGGAAGCAAAATCTGCAGGTGCTGACTATGTTGGTCTCGACGAATTTGTTCAAAAAATTGAAGGCGGCTGGACAGATGTAGACGTGGTAGTGGCCACTCCTGCCGTGATGCCGAAGATCGGTAAACTGGGAAAAATTTTAGGCCCACGCAACCTGATGCCGAACCCGAAAACGGGCACTGTTACCAACGATGTTGCCGCAGCCGTAAATGAAGTGAAAGGTGGCAAAATTGCCTTTAAAGTTGACAAGGCCGGAATCATCCATGCTTCAATCGGTCGCGTGTCATTCTCTCCTGATAAAATAGCTGCCAATAGCCAGGAGCTGATCAATGCAATCATCAAAGCAAAACCTTCCTCAGCAAAAGGAACTTATCTGAAAGGTTTAACAATGGCAGCTACAATGAGTCCCGGCATTACTATCGACACTAAATCATTTGTTCACTAATCCTTCAACAGGATTGTAAAAAATATTACAATGACTAAAGAACAAAAAAACGAAGTAATAGAAGCGTTGAAGGAGAAATTTTCTCAGTACAACAACTTCTATGTTACCAATACCGAATCACTTACAGTTGACCAGGTAGGTAAGCTCCGCCGTATTTGCTTCAACAAAAATGTTGAAATGAAAGTGGCGAAAAATACATTGATTCAAAAGGCACTGCAATCGCTGAACGAAGAGCGTTTCTCAAATGTATTCGAATCTTTACACGGCGTTACTGCATTGCTGTTCTCTGAAAATCCAAAGGAGCCGGCTCTGATCATCTCTGATTTCAGAAGAGAGAGCAAGGGTGAGCTGCCGTCTTTGAAAGCTGCTTTCATTGATGGTGATGTATTCGCTGGCGATAATCAGTTGGAAGCTTTGAAGTCGCTGAAGAGCAAACAAGATCTCATTGGCGAAATCATCGGATTGCTGCAATCGCCTGCTAAGAATGTTATATCTGCATTGAATGCAGGTGGTAAACTAGCCAGCTTGGTAAAAGCTTTGGAAGAAAGAGCTGGCGCAGAAGCATAATTGGAAATCCTACGTCTTCGGGTACAAGTGAAGACACAATTATAAACCTCCGCCGGAGCCCTGAGCTTAACGAAGGGCAGTGAAGGCGGTTATTAAAACAATGTAAAATGGCTGATTTAAAATCATTCGCTGAACAACTGGTAAATTTATCAGTTAAAGACGTAAACGAGTTAGCAAAAATTTTGAAAGAAGAGTACGGCATTGAGCCTGCTGCTGCAGCAGTGGCTGTTGCTGGTCCTGCCGCTGGTGGTGGCGCTGCTGCTCCTGCTGCTGAAGAAAAAACTTCCTTCAACGTAGTGTTGAAAGCTGCAGGTGCTAACAAACTTCAAGTGGTTAAAGTTGTAAAAGACTTGACTGGTCTTGGTTTGAAAGAAGCAAAAGACTTAGTAGATGGCGCTCCAAAGCCTGTTAAAGAAGGCGTGGACAAAGCAACTGCTGATGATTTAGCTGCCAAGCTGAAAGATGCTGGTGCTGAAGTTGAAATTGCGTAATTCTTTTCAGAAAATTAAGTATAAGTCCTGCATCTGCGGGACTTTTTTATTTGTGCAGTAGGCTGTCATAATCAGCAACAAAATACTTCATCATCATTTCTTAGGTTTGCAGCGATTCAAAAAAAGTTACATGAAAAATGTCGCAGTAATTGGTGCAGGCACAATGGGTAACGGTATTGCACATGTGTTTGCGCAAAATGGTTTCAAAGTTTCGTTGATTGATGTGTCGCAGGAACAATTAAACAAAGCGCTGGCAACAATCAGCAAAAACTTTGACCGGCAAATTGCAAAAGGTGTTATCGAACAAAAGGTGAAAGATGATGCATTAAATAACATTACAACCTTCACAGCATTGGAATGGGGAATAAAAGATGCAGACATTGTCGTGGAAGCTGCTACCGAAAATGTGGATCTAAAACTTTCAATCTTTCGTCAAATCGACCAATATGCGCCAGCGACATGCATCCTGGCTTCAAACACATCTTCTATTTCGATTACCAAAATTGCTTCAGTTACCAATCGTCCGCAGCAGGTTATTGGTATGCACTTCATGAATCCTGTTCCGGTCATGAAGCTGGTTGAAATTATCAACGGTTATGCTACGTCGCAGGAAGTTTCGAATCAAATCACGGAGCTAAGCAAGGCGCTGGGGAAAACACCGTGTGTTGTGAACGATTACCCCGGCTTTATTGCCAACCGAATTTTAATGCCGATGATCAATGAAGCGATTTACAGCTTGTACGAAGGAGTTGCTGGTGTGCAGGAAATTGATACGGTTATGAAACTCGGAATGGCACATCCAATGGGCCCACTGCAACTTGCAGATTTTATAGGACTTGATGTATGCCTCAGTATTTTAAACGTTCTGCACGAAGGATTCGGAAACTCGAAATACGCACCATGTCCATTATTGACAAACATGGTTGTTGCAAAAAAACTGGGGGTTAAAACGGGTGAAGGTTTTTACGATTACTCAACCGGAAGTAAGGAGTTCGTCGTCAGTAAATCTCTTTCTAAATAAACGCGTGAATGGAATGCTGTTGCTAAACTGTGCGATCAATTCTTTGTTCTAACAACATTAAATCCAGTAGAACGATTGCAGTAATTGCTTCGAGAACAGGAGGCACACGGAGGGCAATACAAAGGTCGTGGCGTCCTTTCACGGAAAAAGTTTCCAATTCATTTGTCACCTGATTCCAACTTTCCTGCTCCTTTGGTGTAGACGATGTGGGTTTCACCACCACTCGAAAAATAAGATCGTTACCATTTGAAATTCCGCCAACAACTCCGCCGGCGTTGTTTGTTTTTGTTTTGCCCGACGAGTCCGCAATTGCATCATTA
>JAEZJD010000198.1 GCA_023436425.1 Bacteroidota bacterium
AAGAGAAAAAGCGGCTGCAACAACAGCAATCCAAATCGCAGCCATGTAACCTGCAGTCTTTTCACGGTAGTGTATTTCGCCAAACACAATGATGAGAATCCCGACAATCAGCCCTACAACCGACGGAACTATCAGTTTTTTCAAAAAAGCTCGTCCCGTTGATTTGTATCGTAAATACATACCGAATCCGGTGAACACGCCTAACAAAATGGCTACAAAAATTTGTATTCGGTTGTACATGTACGCAGCGTCTTCGCCAACAGCGATGGGCGTAAATAATTGCTTCGATGTAAACAGCGTTCCTAATTTGTTGAACACCGGAATGGACGTCATACAAATGATCAACAATGCAGAAAGAAAAAGAACAAGCGAACCGATAAACATCCAAAACTCACGGGAAGATGTTTCTTCTTCTTTAACGATGTGCGGTATCTGCTTATAACGTTTAAAGAAAAATCCAAGTGATGGCACAGCAAACAATAAAAGTAAAATCCGCAGGTGCCATTTCGTTATTCCTTCGCCGGTGAACGCATGTACCGAGGTATCTTGTAAATCGCCGCTGCGGGTGAGATACGTTGAATACAGAACGAATAAAAATGCGAGCACGAAAAACAAAAATGTGGTGCGTAATGCATTGCCTGTGCTGCGGAAAATAACAAGACAATGAATGCCTGCTACCAACACCAACCATGGAACAAGTGACGCATTTTCAACCGGATCCCATGCCCAGTAGCCACCAAAGTTTAGCGATTCGTACGCCCAGGCAGCGCCCATCATAATGCCTGCACCCAATGCTGCGGCAGAAAACAAGGCCCAGGGCAAAGCAGCTCTTGTCCATTCTTTGAACCTGCCCGTCCACAATCCAGCGAATGCAAAAGCAAAAGGAATGATGGTGGATGCAAACCCAAGGAACAGCACCGGCGGATGAATGACCATCCAGTAATTCTGCAGCAGTGGATTAAGATCGTTTCCATCGGTGATCATTGACAAATAGTCTTGCCGGATATGACTTGATAAATCTGCAAATGCAGGTGCATTATCTAAAACACCTGAGTTGCGGAGAAGAATGAACGGATTAGAACCAATATGAAGACCTGCAAAGTCGAAGCCGACCAGCATCGTAGAAAGAACGAACTGTGCGAAACAAACGACCGCCATTACCGGTGATTCCCATGCTTTTTCTCGCCAGATGAAGATGCAACCAATCACACAATGCCATATACTCCACAGCAAAAAGCTTCCCTCCTGCCCTTCCCAAAAACAACTCAAAAGGTATTTTGGTTCGAGTGAGCGGCTGCTGTGCTGCCACGCATATTTGTACTCGAAAAGATGGTTGCTGATGATATAAAACAAAATGGAGAAAACAAGCGCAACCGAAATGACTTGCGTGATGAAGAATGCCCGCCCAAGCTTTCGCCAGGCCGCCTGCTGCAACAGAGACTTATTTTGAACGCTAAGAAAATAACAAACAAAGGCTGCAAGGGAACAAACAAAAGAAAGCAGTACGAAAAAATGACCCGCCTGACCGGGCAACAAGTGCTCGCCGATATAGCCCATGCTTAAATCTAGTTATTGTACGATGCTGAAGAAAGGTTTTTTTGCGCAGCCTGCATATCGTCTTTATACTTCGACGGGCACTTCGTTTGGATCTTGTTACATTCAAAATACCCGTTCCGCATATAGCCATTCAAATCCAATCCTTCCGAGCGTTCCATATCAGTTATTTTGGCATTGTTGTACACCACCTTAGATCTGTTTCCATCTGCGTCCACAGCATAAAATACGGTGAGATTAGGGTTTTTTACCGCATTATATTCAATTGGTGTAGCCTTGTCCAGTTGCACCTTTACCACAACATATTTTCCTTCTTTGTCCTTAGCAGTGGAAAACGTTTCCTGTGTAGTAAGATCTTTAATGAAAAACGACATGCCTACAATGCCCGCAATCACGAAAATCAAAAGGATAATGTGAATCTTTTTCATGGCAGAGCAAAAATAGACCAAGACGTCGCATTTGCATCAATATTGTTAATTGCTATTTGTTAATTGTTAACAGCATCTTTTGGCCCTGTTCCACACTTAGCTTCTTATCTTGCACAGCTTTTTTAATGCTATGACAGACCTTACCAACTTTGACCCCAACAGTGCAGGCAACCCAAACAACAATGTGTTTGGTTTACCATTTTCTGAAGAAGACGCAAGAGTGATCATCCTTCCTGTGCCCTGGGAGGTTACCGTAAGCTATGGATCCGGAACAGCACGATCCGGAGAGCAGATTATGAAGGCAAGCCTGCAAATTGATCTCTTCGATCCGGAAGTACCGGATGGCTGGCGTCAGGGATTTTTTATGAAGGAAGCTGATAAAAAAGTGCTTTTAAAAAGCGATTACCTGCGCAAAGAGGCCGAATTATACATTGACTATATTTCGAAAAACGATGCTCTGGACGAAAATCAGTTCATGCGCAAGGTAATGAAAGAGGTAAATGAGGGCGGCCATTTTCTCAACAGTTGGGTGTATCAGCAAACCAAAGTGTTGCTGGAGCAGGACAAGCTTGTCGGCGTGTTAGGCGGCGACCACAGCACACCACTTGGTTATATGAAAGCTATTGGAGAAAAATTCAGCGACTTTGGTGTGCTGCAAATTGACGCACACTGCGATTTACGCGAAGCATACGAAGGCTTTGTTTACTCGCATGCAAGTATCATGTACAATATGCTGAAAGAAGTTCCTCAAGTTGCCAAGCTTGTGCAGGTGGGCGTTCGCGATTACTC
>JAEZJD010000205.1 GCA_023436425.1 Bacteroidota bacterium
CGGTAAGGATATGGCCGCACGACAGGGTGGGAGAGATCACGATTATTGCGTTAGTAGCCGGATTACTTGGTGCAAAACTTTTTGACATATTTGAAAATTGGGGCGAATTTCTCCAGCAGCCTGCTGAGTTTATCTTTTCCGGTGGCGGACTTACTTTTTACGGGGGACTTATCTGCGCCACGGTAGCCATTGTCTATTACGCCATAAAGAACAAAATAGAGGTGCGGCATCTGGCAGATGCAATTGCTCCTTCGCTGATGATTGCGTACGCAATTGGCAGAATTGGTTGCCAGGTAGCCGGCGATGGCGACTGGGGCATCTACAATAGCGCCTACAAAGTGGATAGCACAAACAAGGTAGTTTTAGCGGCTCCAAATGATTTTAAAGATTCCATTGCAGCTCATGGTGAATACTTCGTTAAACACTATGGCGGATTTGATTCCATACCTCACAAAAGCTTTCCGGAGCCGAAAGCCCTGTCATTTTTGCCCATTTGGTTTTTTGCTTATAACTATCCGAGAAATGTAAACAGAGCGGGAGCGCCAATTGCAGGCTGTGATGATTTGTATTGCAATCAACTGATCATTCCTGTTTTTCCTACTCCATTCTATGAAACCATCGCATGTTTGCTTCTCTTTGCGGTGCTTTGGCTGGCGAGGAAACGCATCAAGCTTGCCGGTTCCCTCTTCTGCTTGTATCTGATTTTGAATGGAATGGAGCGGTTTTTCATTGAAAAGATTCGGGTAAACAATAAAATGGAGTTGTTCGGTATGCACCCAACCCAGGCTGAAGTCATTGCAGCCGCTTTGATGCTTGGAGGGGCAGGTTTATGGATTTTTCTTTGGCAAAACAATCGGGCCACCGCGGGCAAGGTGTAAATTGACCCCAAGTCACTTCAGGAAACTTTTGTAAATGTTTGAGTGTCAGTTCTGTCAGCAGCAGCATTGATAGTATAGTTTTTGTACCAAAAGAAAATACCTGAAATCATTATGAGCTTTCAGGTTTGCGGTGTACCTTTGCAGACAGGCTCGGACGGTTTAACTTTTTCTTTGTCACTATCAGTTTAGGTACATTGTCAACTTATTTATTCAACTTATAATTAGGGGTTTAATTTATGAGGCAGCTAAAAATTGCTACCCAAATTACTAACCGGGATTCTCAGGCGGTCGAGAAATATCTGCAGGAAATTTCGAAAATACCGATGATCACTCCCGAAGAAGAAACTACATTGGCTCAGCGGATTAAAATGGGTGATCAGCGGGCTTTGGACAAATTGGTGCAGGCTAACCTTCGTTTCGTTGTGTCTGTAGCAAAACAATACCAACATCAGGGATTATCGCTCAGCGATCTTATTAACGAAGGAAATCTGGGTTTGATTAAAGCCGCTCAGCGCTTTGATGAAACAAAAGGTTTTAAGTTCATTTCTTATGCAGTGTGGTGGATTCGTCAGTCTATCCTCCAGGCTTTGGCGGAACAGGGAAGACTGGTGCGTTTGCCACAGAATAAAATTGGTACCTACAATAAAGCGAACAAAGCTTACATGGCGTTCGAGCAGGAGCATGAACGAGAGCCGAGTACCGAAGAACTGGCAGACATCCTGGAAATGAGTGAAACAGAGATCAACAATATTTTTCAAAGCAATACCCGCCACACGTCTTTGGATGCTCCGGTGCACGAAGCTGAGGATGTGGCAATGGGTGATCTTTTGGAAGGCAGCGATGATACAGATGATGATGTGATGAAAGATTCGTTGAGAAATGAAATTCGCCGCGTGTTGAAATCACTTTCGCCGCGTGAGGCTGAAATTGTAAATGCATACTTTGGATTGGACGGCGAAAACGGGACTACGATTGAGCAAATTGGTCAGAAGTACGATCTCACAAAAGAACGAATTCGCCAAATAAAAGAAAGAGCTATAAAGCGCTTGCAAAAAGCCCGCTATAGCAATGCATTGAAAGCATATTTAGGATAACAACGTTGACGCAAATCGTCTAACGTTAAAATAGCAAATTGATGGGTTTATGAGCAGCCTTGGTCTTGCCTCCGGTAAGATGCAGGGCTGTTCTTTTTAAAGTAGTTTTGAAGCGAATGAAAAAGTGTTTGATTTGGCTCGTGCTTGGTGCCGTTGCATTCTGTTCGTGTGAAAAAAACATTGATTTCAATTTGGATGATCAGCCTTCCCGGTTGGTAGTAGAAGCAACGATTGAGAACGGACAACCGCCGATTGTAATTCTTTCAAAATCGCTAAGTTACTTCTCTAACATTTCTGCCGACTTACTGGCGCAAAGCTTTGTGCACAACGCCATTGTCGAAGTCTCCAATGGGCAAAAAAACCACAAATTAAAAGAGTATTCAGTTCCACTGGTTGCCGGTTACAGTTTCTATTATTATTCAATTGATTCCTCAAACCTGACGACGGCATTTATCGGCGAATTAAATCACGAGTATTCTTTACATATCAACTGGCAGGGAAAAGATTATAGCTCCGGCACCACTATCCCCAATATCACACGCAGAGTAGATTCTTTATGGTGGTTGCCTGCGCCGCGGGAAGACTCAGGCAAAGTTATCGTGATGGTTCGTGCTTACGATCCGCCGGGTTATGGTGATTATATTCGGTACTTCACCAAACAAAATAACCAGCCTTTTTTACCCGGATGGAATTCTGTATACGATGATCTTTTTATCGACGGCACTACCTACGAGCTGCAGGTAGAGCCGGGGTTTGACCGCAACAATCCTGTTGACGTGGAAGATCGTCTGTTTCGCCGTGGAGACACAATGACGCTAAAGCTAAGCAACATAGATAAAGCAACTTACGATTTCTGGCGAACGATGGAATACTCTTACCAGTCTGTAGGTAATCCCTTTGCCACGCCAATAAAAGTTCTGGGGAACATCAGTAACGGAGCACTTGGATATTTTGGAGGGTATGCATCTCAGTACCGCACTTTAGTTATTCCACGTTAGTGCATTTCTTCCTGAAGCCGGTTGTTTATTTCCTTTATAATTTCGTGCCTCATTTATGGATACTCAAACAGAAAAGGTACAGCTACTTATCATTGGCTCCGGGCCCGCCGGCTATACAGCCGCTATCTACGCAGCAAGGGCAAATCTTCGACCCGTTCTTTACCAGGGCATTCAACCTGGTGGGCAACTAACAATCACTACCGAAGTGGAAAATTATCCCGGCTTTCCGGAAGGTGTGCAGGGACCGGAATTGATGATTCATTTTGAAAAACAAGCGCAAAGGATGGGCGCTGATTTGCGGTACGGTTTGGCAACAAAAGTGGATTTTTCCGCACATCCGTATAAAGTCTGGATCGACGAAGAAAAGCGGATTGAGGCAGACGCTGTGATCATTGCTACCGGAGCATCGGCGAAATGGCTTGGGCTCGATAGTGAACAACGGCTGAACGGTTATGGCGTCAGTGCATGTGCAGTTTGCGATGGATTTTTCTTTCGTGGAAAAGAAGTGGCCATTGTCGGTGCGGGCGACACCGCTGCTGAGGAAGCATTGTACCTGTCGAAGCTTTGCACAACGGTGCATGCATTTGTAC
>JAEZJD010000227.1 GCA_023436425.1 Bacteroidota bacterium
TGTTTGAATCCTGCGCAGCAGGATGAGTTTATTGCCGCAGCGAAAGGAGCCGTAGCTTTTGTCCAACGGTTTTCAGCAGTCTTGATTTTTGGTTCTTTTTTATCAAGAAAAAAGAACAGGACAAAGCTGAGCGTAACAGTTCTTGTGCCTGCAAGTGAGTATTGTGCATGCCAACGCACAAGTGGATCAATCAAGAGCGGATAAGTTAACACAGATTCCGACGACCTTGAAAAGCGTTGGCAGCAAAACAAGGCGACTGCAGCGGCAAGCGGCAATACTGTTTGAATCCTGCGCAGCAGGATGAGTTTATTGCCGCAGCGGAAGGAGCCGTAGCTTTTGTCCAACGGTTTTCAGAAGTCTTGATTTTTTGGTTCTTTTTTTATCAAGAAAAAAGAACAGGAGAAGTGAAGCGGGGCTCGTGTATGGGAAACGTTACCAAACCGAAAAGTGGTGCAACCGTTTTCAGGAGTCTTGATTTTTTGGTCCTTTTTTATCAAGAAAAAAGAACAAGAGAACTGGATTTTTAAATTTTGGGTAAACCGTTGCCTGCCCATGGACAACATTGCCAACGCACGCCATGCATTAACCCAACAAAAAAAGCCGGCGTAGATGCCGGCTTCACAAAAAATCAAAAAAATCAATTCTCTTTCTTAGGAGCCTGCTGCATCCTCGCTTCAACAAGCGCTTTATACTTTGTCTGTTGCTCCGCAGTCAGCAACTGATTGAACTGTTCTTCTTTCTCTTTATACAAAGCCATTATTTTTTCTCTTTTTGCCGGTCCTTCAATTTCGGTGTTACTTACAATAGCTTTTCTTCTTTCTCCAAACGCCTGATCCATTTCTGCTATTTTCTTCTTTTGGTCATCCGTTAATTTCAATTCTGTTGCGACCAGATTTTGCCACTCCTGCGCACGTTGCGCTTCAGGAGATTTTGGCGCTGATTCTTTTGATGCCGTTGTACTTGCTGATGCCACTCCTTTTTGATCCTGGGCGATTGCTGCACCTATTGAAGCAGAAACAATGAAGGCTGTGAATAATACTTTTTTCATAATGTTTTTTGTTTAGTGATTTAGAATGTAAATCAAGGTACATCAAAGGCATTTTTGCTCCTTCCGAAAAGTGATGAACGGATTTGCACATGTCTGATTCTTACACCCACTTTGCGGATGGGAAAAACTGAAGACGGCTCACACAACGAAGCAGGTGCCATATGTCTTACACGGACGAACAAAAGGCAATGATCTCTTTTCAGAAATAAATTATATAGCGTCTGCTGTAACCTTTTCTGCTCCTCCTTACTCAATTTATCTTATTCCGCACCTGCCGAAAAGATTTCCAGTTCACTGTTAAAAACAATAAATGCAGATATACCGAGAATGATTTTGCTCGAACATCGACTCTGATGGCATCTAAACACTAATTATATGAAATCAAAATTTACAATTCTCACAATGGCGCTGGCTCTTTCTGTCGGCTGCAGCAATTTTACCTACGCAGCACCTGCTGAGCAACCGAAGATGGGTACCGCTTGTGATTTGAAAAGCGATATGAGAAACCTTTGGGAAGATCACATTCAATGGACACGCAATGTTATTCTGAATGTTCTTGATGATCTGCCCGGCACCAGCCAGGCAGTGGCGCGGCTCCTGAAAAATCAGGAAGATATTGGTAACGCCATCAAACCATTTTACGGCGAAGCAGCAGGTAATCAGCTAACCACATTGCTCAAAGAACACATCACCGTTGCTGCTGATTTGCTCACGGCATTGAAGACAGACAATACAGCAGCTTTCAACACGGCAAACGCACAATGGATTGCAAATGCAGATGCCATTGCCACCTTCTTAAGTTCAGCGAATCCCAACTGGCCTGTGACGGATATGAAGGAAATGATGCACAGTCATTTGAACCTTACAGCTGCTGAAGCCCTTGCAAGAAAACAGCACAATTATGCAGCTGATGTAATGGCCTACGACAATGTGCAAAATGAAATACTCGAAATGGCAGACATGCTCACCGTTGGAATTGTAAAGCAGTTTCCAAATAAATTCAGTGGTTGCGGATTAAGGGAGATCATGCAGCATGATGGAAAACCCGTCCCTTGCGATCTTGAAACTACGATGGCTAAACTCTGGGAAGACCACATAACATGGACGAGAAACGTTATCCTAAATGTTATTGATGATCTACCCGGAACTACAGAAGCAGTGAACCGCTTACTTCAAAACCAGGTGGATATTGGTAATGCGCTTAAACCCTACTACGGCACAGCTGCCGGCGACCAGGTTAGCGCTTTGCTCACAACACCCATAACAACTGCAGCGACTCTGTTGACTGCTTTGAAAAACAACGATCAGGCTACGCTGTCAACTGCAAATGCAGCATGGTACAGCAATGCAGATGATATCGCGAGAGCTTTAAGTAGCCTCAACCCGGCGTGGAGTTACGCGGAAATGAAAAAGATGATGGACATGCATCTGGACCTGACAAAGAACGAAGCTGTCGCAAGAAAGACCGCGAACTATGATGCGGACATCGCAGCTTACGACGATGTTCATCACGAGATTTTGGAAATGGCTGATATGCTCAGCGAAGGCGTTGTGCAACAATTCCGTAACCAGTTTAGCGGCTGTCCGTTAACTACCGGCAATGGATCGATGAAACCGGGTGTGCTGCAGCAGAATTCACCAAATCCTTTCAGCAACAATACTGTCATTTCATTCAATCTGCCATCTTCTATCGGCAAGGCACAGTTGATTATTGCAGATGAAAGTGGCTTTGTTGTAAAGACATTTATGCTTACGCAGCGGGGGCAGGGCAACGTCATGTTCGACGGGTCGCTCTTACGATCCGGCGTCTATTCATACAGTATCATCGCTGATGGTCAGGTATTGGAAAGCCGAAAGATGTTGCACCAATAGTACGTGTCATGGTGATAATGCAGGCCGGTACACTGTACCGGTCTTTTGTTTTTTAACGATGTTGTCCAGGCTCACATAACT
>JAEZJD010000179.1 GCA_023436425.1 Bacteroidota bacterium
GTCCACAACCTTTCGTATCCTGTCGGTGCCGTTTCCCGTGCAGACGCATACAAAATTTCTTTACCATCGGCCGACCAACCGCTCGGGAAAGCGCCTGACGGATACCATGTAAGCCGGCGAGGTTCACCACCTTGTGCAGACACTACATACACTTGTGCAACGCCTGACCGGTTGGAAGCAAATGCTATCCATTTTCCGTCCGGAGAAAAGTGAGGAACTGCTTCCTGCGCAGGTGTGCTTGTAATCCGCTTAGCCTCGCCACCATTTTTCGAACTGACCCAAATGTCGCCGCCGTACTCAAATACTATTTGCGACGCACTTATGTCGGGCTGGCGAAGAAGCCGTGTACCTTGCCCAAAAACATGTACCTGCACGAAAAAGAGCGTGAATACAGAGAAAAACAATTTGGTCATAAACAGAGTTTGGTGAATGTTGATAATTCATTAAAAATAATGGAAGAAATGAATTTCTAATCCATTTTATACGAGCGGCGAAGTCCTTGCCTCCTCCAGGCTGACGATCATGCGACCGCATAATAAAATAATCACCTTAGAAGCAGTGGCACTGTTTTTTCAACATTCGAAAAAAAGATATTTATGAGCGATACACAAGATTTGCATCATAGCAAAGCGATTGAAAAGCTTAAGGAGTTAGCATCGGCAGAAGACATTTGTATGTTTGCTACAAACCTGGCTCAGCGTCCAATTGCTGCACGGCCAATGAGCACACAAGAAGTGGACGATGAGGGGAACATTTGGTTCCTTAGTCCAAAAAGCAGCGATAAAAATTACGACATTCAACACAACAGTGAAGTGCAGTTGTTTTACTCCAACAAAAGCAGTTCAGAATTTTTAAGTGTGTTCGGTACAGCCACGATATTGCAGGATCGGGAGAAAGCAAAAGAAATGTGGTCGCCGCTGCTAAAAACATGGTTCACGAAAGGTGTTGATGATCCCGAACTTACCATCATTAAAGTAACACCTGTGGATGCTTACTACTGGGATACAAAAAGCAACAAAGCAGTAGCTCTTCTAAAGATTGTCGCCGGCGCTGTGTCCGGAAAAACAATGGATGATGGCATCCAGGGTAAAATAAATGTTTGATTTGCAGAAAGAAAACTCCGAATTAAAAAAAAGCCCTCAGGAGAGGGCTTTTTAGGTGTAAGTCTAATATTGGTTTTGCCGTATGTATGCTGCAAAATCGTCTCGATATGCCTGCGTACTAAACAAGTTGTACAACGTACTGACATTCGCAGGATCAGTTAATTGTCTGTATACAAGCTTTGCAAGCTCAAGGCGATTATTTTCATCACTTAACAAACTAATCAGCTGAAAAGCCTGTGAACTTGTGAAATAGTTGGTCGTTGTAGAAACTGCATCTTTGATAGCCGTATACTTCGCACCGGGGAACCACTGTCCGCGAACATTATTATACAGAGATGTAAATGAAGCATCCGTCATCGGTGTTCTGTACGTATTGTTGTAACTGCCGCCATACGAACCACTACTGTTATTATTTATGTAAGCTGCTAAATCGTCTTTGTAAGCCTGCGTAGTAAACAAATTGTATAATGTACTGACATTCGCAGGATCAGTAAGTTTGCGATAAACAAGCTTTGCAAGCTCCAGCCGATTATTTTCATCACTTAGCAAGGCAATCAACTGGTAGGCCTGTGCGCTTGTAAAATAATTCGTAGTAGTTGACAAAGCGTCTTTGATTACGGTATACTTCGTTCCCGGGAACCACTGACCACGAGCATTGTTATATATGGAATTAAAGCTCGCATCAGACATAGGTGTACGGTAGGTGTTGGCGTTGTTGGCTGTGCCACCATAGTATTGAATGTACCTCGCCAGTTCATCCTTACTGGTTTGGCTCTGCAGAATATCGTACATGATACCAAAATTGTTTACGTCGGTAATTCTGCGATATGACACTTTCGCGAGTTCTAATCTGCTTGCTTCATCCGGCGCCAATTGAACGAGTTGCCGTGCCTGGTACGAGGTGAAATAGTTGTTTGTATTGGCGAATGCATCTCTCAACGCCGACATTCTGGAGCTTGCGTAGTACTGATTATAAATGCTTTGATACAGCGTGTTGAAATTGTAATCTGACATTGGCGACGCATACGCATTATAGTTACCGCTATTGTTGTAGGCGGTCGTATTGTTGTAGGTATTATTGTAAGTAGTAATATAGCCGGATAATTCATCTCTAGCTGCCTTGCTGCGCAACAAGTTTGATACTATCGTATACTGTGAAGGATCGGTAATCAGGCTGTAGGCATCCTTCGCAAGCTGAAGGCGTGCACTTTCACCATTAATCAATTGCAGCAGTTGACTTACCTGACTACTAGTGAAGTAAGTGGAACTGTTATTAAAAGTGTTTGTCAGTTGCATCAATCGGCTTCTGCTGCTTCGGATCTGACGAATTGAATTGTACAGATTGGTAAACGCAGTTGAGGAAATAGGTGTTCTGCTGCTGACTGCGTCTGTGCTTCTCGTTGTTATTCTTTTTTCCCGGTATTGCAAACTGCCATTGGCTGCAATAGTAACGACCATGTCGTAACCTTCACGAACAGTAAAAGAAGTGTTGGTACTGTTGTTCCACCGATTATTTGTAGTGTTTAGCGTCTTTACCTGCAGGGTATGCTGTCCCGGCTGTACTGCAGGAATTGTGATCACGTTCGCTGCTGTGCCGGCGTTATAGGTGACATCGTCAATGATGATCTGTCTTTCCCGGTTACCATTTACCTGCACAGTAACCGTACTGTTGATTGTTTGCGCACAAACCGAAACGGCCACTACACTACTGATCAAAAAGCTTAATAGTGTTTTCATATATTTCAATTTAGTTTAAACGTTTATGTGGCTCAAAGTTTATACCAGTGAGCACCTACACCGTCTACAATTTCAGCACTGGCATGCCTGTTTAATGGTAAACAATACTAATCACATTCATCAAACAAACTATGACACAACAACTAAGCAAAACACCAGGATTCTTTGAAAGATTCGCATCAAAGGTTACTATGGCCGCCGGCAGCACCGGAGCCTTTATTATCGCTTTTCTTTTTGTACTAATCTGGGGCACTACCGGCCCATATTTCCATTATTCTACCAACTGGCAGTTGGTCATTAATACAGCAACAACCATCATCACTTTCCTGATGGTGTTTATTATACAAAAAGCACAGAACAAGGATGCATTGGCTATTCAGTTGAAACTGAATGAACTTGTTGCTGCGCACGAGCTAGCTAGCAATAGGCTAGTGAATGTGGAAAATATGACTGAAGATGAGTTGCGGGTTATACAAAAATATTATGGGAAGCTTAGCGAATTCGCGAAGAAAGAAGAAAACCTTCAGCAATCTCATTCCATTGAAGAAGCCCAAGAAAGCCATGAATTAAAGGAAGAAATGGAGAAAGAGGTAAAGGAGAAATTTGGAAAAGACCCTGAATAAAAGACTGTTTCTATTTTCTCTCAGTTTGATTCAGTGGTTCATCGTAGATCCACCTGCTTTTTCGCACGGCTACTACCATTATTAAAATGGATAATGGAAACAAGACGCTAAAGACAAGCAACAGTTCACTTGCATAAGGAATAGCAGTTCTGCTCACAGCAGCAAGCGCTGTGATCATCAGTAATATTTCTGTTGTAAAAAATGGAATGAGGAACAGTTTTACAGCCGCAGTAAATGTTTTGCTCTGCAATTGTTGATTTATTACCGCGAAAACAAACAGACTAATAAATCCAAGCAAAACAAGATGCAAATAGCCGATTACGAAATCTCTGACGCGGTAAGCCAGCGACGCAATAAATGGCAACGCACTCATCAACTGCAGGATTAACTTGAATGTGAATGCAAGCAGAGAAATAATTAAAAATCTCGTCGTCAACCCAGGCGACCAACGCATCTCTTTTATTTGTTTTAAAAGGAAAACGAATGCTACAACTTGAATAGCAGCAGCAACACCGCCAACTATGTTCAGCCATATGGAAGGTTGGTGCCACAGTACGGACAATGCATACGCAGGAATGCAGGCGATGTTGAACAAAAGGAAAGCTGCTTGTCCGCCCTTTACTTTCTGCGCTTCGGCCATCTTGTAAAAAATTGCAAGAACGATAAAGCTGAAAAAGCCGTTGTATTGAAAGTGCAGAAAAAAATAGATTGCATCGTAGTATAATGCCGTTCCTTGTTTTCCAGCGACAATCAAAGGACCGGTGGCAAAGGGACCAACGGTTGACAACACCAGGTAAATCAATCCCCAACGTAGAAACTGGTGCGAAACCGTGACGATAAGACCTCTTTGTGCCCGCCACAGTATTACTGCCCAGTAAATGCCTGAGATCAACGAAAGCGTCGAAAACGTGATGCTCACTGCCTTATACCCCTGCAGCGGAAAACTTATGAGCATTCCATAAGCCGAAAACAGCATCAACGCTGCAATATTCCTCCAGTGCAGGTGTTTTACTTTATCCGTCACCTCCGGAAAGTACCGGAGTGTAAGGGCAAACAGAACCGGCATTACCCACCCGCCGAATGCAAAATGAGAATGACCATGCAATATGTTTTTGTACTGCAATGGAAAGCTCTCGAAGAATGGAAAGGAGCGCATCAACACACCAATAAGTGATAGCAAAAACAGATTAACGAAAGATGCAATTAACAATACAGCCTGTAGCCTTTTTCCATTTTTTGTATTTGGTTGCCCGATTATCATCAGATAAATGCAAAGAACGATGACAGAAGAATATTTCTATGATGAAAATCAGTTTTTATCTTTAGCGTATTGCAAAATTTTGCGACAACTGTTTTTCAAACTAAAACTAACTGATGGAACCAACCGATTTAAAAACTCAGGACACTGCTGATCTTGAGTTTGACAAAAATTTTAAGCCTAAAGGTGCTATTGCCTTTTTTATTCTCCTCATCATTTTGGGAGCTATTATTTGGTACGGAATCTATTTTCTCATGCTGAAAAGAACCTAAACCACGTTTATGAAATTCGACATTTTCGAAAAAAGAGTTTTAATCATCACGGGAGTTGTTCTCGGCGTTTTTATCTTTTCCATGTTGTATGCGCGGGGGAAATACAACGATCTGCCCGAATGTGTCCCGTTCGATAAAGCATACATAGAACCCAAAGTCACCCAGCTCGACGACCACACCTACCAGGTTTTTGCCGTAGCACAAATGTGGCAATTTCAGCCGTCGCAGATTTACATTCCGGTAGGCAGCGATGTCGATTTTTTCCTCACATCAAAAGATGTTGTTCATGGGTTCAATATCGTAGAAAAGAACGTAAACCTCATGGCGGTTTATGGCAATATCAACAAGCAAACAGTAAAGTTTGATAAACCCGGAACCTACAAGATCACCTGCCACGAGTATTGTGGCATCGGGCACCAAAACATGCAGGCGGAAGTGATTGTAAACGATCCGAATGCTAAGTAACAAACCAAAAACAACTCCTTTCTAAAACCAGGACTGATGGAAACTTCTTTCAATAATAATACTACAACAACCACCACTACCCTGCTGGTCATGGAAATATCCAAGTCTATCAAGAGGGTAATATTCTGGGAGCTTGGCATTCCGCTGGCGCTGCTCACTATTGGTATTTATCATGGATTGATGCAGGTAATTTACCGTGCCGGTGTGTTGCACCAATCTGCTTTTCTGAAGCTGGATTACTACCAGGGGCTAACGCTGCATGGAGTAATTAATGCTGTGGTGCTTACTACTTTTTTTGCAGTCGCATTCGGGCACGCTACCATTACTTTTTATTTGAGAAGAGAACCGAACAAAATGCTTGCGTGGTTAAGCTTTTCTTTGATGACTGTTGGCACTTTGATGGCAGCATGGGCAATGCTGTCCGGCAAAGCGTCGGTGCTTTACACGTTTTATCCGCCATTGAAAGCGCATCCGCTGTTTTATCTTGGAACCGCCTTGTTGATCGTCGGCTCATGGATTCCGCTGTTTGACTGGGCAAGAATGTACGTGCAATGGAAGAAGGAACATCCTGAAGAAAAAACACCATTGGCTGTTGTTGGAACGCTGGTGAATTTCATTGTGTGGTTTGTATGTACCCTTGCCGTTGCATACGAAGTACTTGTGCTGTTGCTGCCCTGGGCTATGGGTTGGAAAGCCACTGTAAACGTAACATTGGCAAGAACGCTTTTTTGGTTCT
The DNA here is from genome assembly GCA_023436425.1 of Bacteroidota bacterium. GTDB lineage: Bacteria > Bacteroidota > Bacteroidia > Chitinophagales > Chitinophagaceae > Flavisolibacter. The sequence goes on from JAEZJD010000179.1 coordinate 6,195, forward strand.
TCGGGCATGCACTCGTGTACTTTTGGCTACTGCCTGCCTACGTAATGTTTTATAACTTTTTGCCGAAGCTTGCCGGCGGAAAATTGTACTCCGACATGGCAGGAAGAATCGCCGCGTTAATGTTTCTCATTTTTTCAATTCCGGTTGGTGTGCATCACCAATTCTCTGATCCATCGATTGGAAAAGGTGTAAAAATATTTCAAAGCCTGCTCACCTTTGGTGTTGCGATTCCCAGCTTTATCACCGCATTCACTATTGCAGCTTCGCTGGAGTATGCCGGAAGAAAAAGAGGTGCAAAGGGTTTGTTCGGCTTTTTCGCTAAGCTGCCATATTTAGATCCAAACAGGTTTTTGTTTGCCTACCTCATTTGCGGATTATTCATCTTCATTTTCGGTGGACTTACCGGTATAGTGAATGCATCGAGCCAGCTGAATAATACCATTCACAACACCGCATGGCTGCCGGGACACTTTCACATGACGGTGGCAGGACCGGTGTTTCTTGGGATTGTGGGCATGAGCTTGTACATGTATTCTAAAATGTCGGGGAAGCAGGTGCTGATGCCTAAAGTAGCGGTTATCATTCCTTATCTATGGGTTATTGGAATTCTAATGTTTTCAACAGGACTGTCCTGGGGTGGATTGATAGGCGAGCCTCGCCGCACCAATTTGGGACTTACCTATCTCAATCCAAAGAATGAATTGTTTACGCCTGAATGGGTGCCCACTACGTTGCTTGCACTTTTAGGAGGCATCATCATGTTTGTTGCAGGCATGTTGTTCCTGGTAGTATTCTTTGGTACTATGTTCAGAAAACGGACATACGAAGCTCTGTTGGAATTTCCGGTAAGCGAGGCCCTACACGATGAAAAGCGAATTCCGCTGTTTGATAAATTTAAACCATGGCTGGTCGCTATGGGTGTTGTTATTGCCATTGCAT
>JAEZJD010000244.1 GCA_023436425.1 Bacteroidota bacterium
TACAGGAATTAGACCTTTCCAATTCTGTAATCTTTTCCTTCAACTGACTCTCGTACTTCTTTAAGTCTGAAATGTCGTGAAAGGTTGCCGTTACACCATCTTCGAGTTTAACTACAGATAAGTAGCACCATCCTGCTGAACTCCCCGTATCAAACTCTACTTCCACTTGCACGGGTTCACCTTTTTTCATCACCTGCATACAGGCATCATGTACATGTTGTTTCCTAAAGGTTCGCGTGTTTCATAGTAATCTTTCAGAATCAGGACGGTCTCCGAACATGAAGAATTTTTCGGCTGCCTTGTTTGCAAAGTCCACCTTAAAATCAACAATGGTCCTGCCTTGCCGTAGCGGTTTCAGGTAAGTTATTCCATCTGGAGAAGTGTTTAAGACCGAGGCGAGAAAACCCTCCAACCAAAGATTCTTTTTATAGATAAAAACGTTGAAGAAAAAAGCAAATATGATAATTGAAATCGCTAACAGGGCAAGCAATATGGAAATGAGGTTGTTCAAATCAGCCGAACTTTCCTGTTCTTTGGTCCGTTCAGTCAGCTTCATTTCTGCATTAGCAATTCCTTTGCGAATTAAATTATGAATAACTATGAGACTATAAATGCGGTTTGCCTGACCTGTATTTATTAGCTCCGATATATTATTGGAAGCGAGACTGGGGAGTTGCCTGTTTACCTTTTGTTCAATACTATCGACTAACGCCAATCCCTCATCGTTGCTGGAAAGCAGGGTCCTTAGCAATTGAAAATCGCCCGGTATTTGTTCCATCTCCTGCTTATAAACCAAATACAATTGCCTTTGCGGAATATTTAGATATGAAGGGCTGAAGATCTCTGCGCTCTTTAAATCATTGGAAAGTTTTTCAAAAGCAAGAATAACGTTGCGGGTGTGTGTTACCAGCTTTGTGTAGCTACGCATGTCTGAGAAAGTAATGCGGTTTACTACCACCACTACAATGAGCAAAGCAAATGAAACAATAAAGGGCAGAAGAATTCTCCTCTTCATTAGCAAGCAGCTTTGGTTGGCTTTGCTAATATAGGTCTTTCGCCTTGATGTCGATCAATATTATGAATTTAAAATTTTAAGCCTACGGTCAGCAAGGCGTTGCCACGTCTACCTTTCAGGTCAGCGCCGAAGTATGGGCTGTTTTCAAGTCTGTAAGCGTAATGAACATCTTTCTGCATAGAATGCACGTAAGCCAAGTCAATGAAAAAACCCTGATTTCGATAACCTAATCCTGCGCTCAGGTCAAGCTTACTTCCTTTTTCGCCATGTATGTTGTTGTACGGATTTCCATAGTATGCAGCGCCCAACCTTACCATCACAGTCGTGAACTTCAATTCGCCACCCGCTCTGAAATTAAATGAGCCCTTATAGGCTTTGCCAACTGCCCTGGTCAGCGAGCTTAAATAATCAATAGTAGATTGGTCATTATAGTTTTCATCATCTGCGGTGAAGGAAGAACCCCCGTAGTTAACGTATTCCACATCTGCAGTCAAAAACCCTCGTTGTTTTGTAACATCTTCCACCTCACGAAGCACATAAGAAACGCTGCCTATCAGCTTCAATGGCGTTGTCAATTGATACTTGAATTCGGATGTTGGCGCTGAAATGTAGTTCGAAGTTTTGTCGTGCCACGCCAGGTTATCCGGTACGTCGTAATTGAGAGTAACTTCTGCTGCATAGTTATCAGTCAAAGAGTAGAATGTCGGAGAGTGAAACGCAAGTCCTAAGCGAAACAATTCCGTCGGTCTGAAGATTAGTCCCAGTTTGAGGTTAATACCTGCTCCGGAGGTTTCAAGATTTTCGCTGAAAATTCCATAATCAAAGGCGTTACTCTTGTTGTCTGTCGCATCTGCCTCGAGAAACTCAGATTGTCTTTTGTATTTCAGAATAGGAATGCCAATGGCTCCGCCAAACATTACTCTGTCTTTCATGTTCGCTGCCAAACCAACAGAAATCTCAGTAACGCCGCCGTTACTGTTAATGGTTTGCTGCTGGTTTAAGCCTGTGCTCACCGGCGCATTTGTTCTGAAGCCTGCAATCTGTCCCGGAGCGCTGCTGATGGAATCAATCCAATGTGTATTGTAGACGAGACTGGAACCAAGCGGATAATCATTTTCTGCTTGTTGCGAAGTTCGAACGCCGTTGTTGTTCAATTCTTCGACAAACTTTTCGGAAAACGAACTGCGATTGTTTTGTCCGCGATATAGAATATTGGAATTGAAATCTGCGGCTCTGTTGACGGCAATGCTGAATGCAACATTTCGCAAATTATTTTTGCCACCGCCTGAACCAATTACAAAGCCGCTTGTCCCCAGCATAAAATTGCTGCTTTTGTCGCTTTCTGTACGGGTTAGGTAAGTTGCTTTGGTATTATCAAAATTGTATGCGGGTGTGAAAGCAAAGTCGCCGGTTTTGAAGAAAGCCAAGCCGGCGGGGTTTACAAAGTTGGCAGTAATGTCGCCGCCGAGCGATCCCATGGCTCCACCTATAGCTTTGATACGAGCCGTGCCTGCAGGCACATTCCATGAATAACGCAACGCATCAGCGGGCTCCTGGGACGAAGCCATTATCGAAATAAGTATAGCCGAGTAGAGCAGAATTAAACTTTTCATAGCCTTAGAATTGGGCAAAATAAGTCATGACGGACGTTTTCAGTCCTGATCGATAGGTTATCTTGATCGTTCCGACAATCAATTTCCGCGACTCGCATGTCCACGGCTTGTATTGCTGCTGCCGGAACTCGAAGATGAACTGCTTCCTGATGAAGAATTCGACGAACCTGAAGAAGAAGGTGAACTTGACGGATAGGAACTGGTATTTGATGTTCTCGAGCTATTGCCGGAAGAGCCGAAAACATTTCTCAGATAATCACCCGCATTGTTTCCGCTGCCACGATAATTGTCAGTGTTGTCTCTGTATTTAACATCGCTGCCACGGTAGCTTTTCGGAATATTCGGATTGGCGTTGTTCTGATCCCGGTCAAAAACAAAGAGATTTGTTGTTCTCGGTTTGTTATATACAGGCGAAGTGATGTTGTAATTGTTGTAATTATAAGTTACGTAGCCCTTTCCGTATGGATTGTAATAATAGTTCCAATAGTTAGAGTAGCTCCACGGGCTTAGGTAAGAATAATAGCTGTTGTAATAACGTGTGTACGGATCGTAACGATACCACGGATCGTCAAGAACGTAGTACAGGCGATTGTTCAATTTCATTCTCAAATAAGCCTCGTCACTATAGTAATCGTCGTTGTAGCGGCGGCGATCATTATACCGGTAGTCATAATCATCGCCGCTTCTATAACGGCTATCTTGTTTCTTGTCAACTCTCACATATTCATCCACAGGGCGCTCGGGAGAGAAGTACACATCATCAGGTGTTTGTCCGGATTGGTATGCTGTAGTGCAGCTTGTCAAAAGAGCAAGCGCTATAAAAGGTAAATATGATTTCATGGCAGATGATTTAATTGTTAATGGTACTTTTGCCATCCACAGTAAATTTCTACTTTTTGCTGTTAAACAAAAGATAATTCAATCTTGTTTGCGTATTTCTTAAAGGAAAATCCCTGTTCGGAAATACTTATCTAAGGTACTAAATGATTTGACTGAATGGCAAAGGAGATCACTTCAAGAGCAGATGATTATTCTCAGTGGTACAATGACCTTGTGCTTAAGGGAGCGCTGGCAGATTACTCGGCTGTGCGAGGCTGCATGGTAATAAAGCCATATGGTTTTGCGCTTTGGGAAAACATGCGAGATGCACTCGATAAAATGTTTAAAGCTACAGGGCATGTTAATGCATATTTCCCCTTGTTCATTCCAAAAAGTTTTCTGAGCAAGGAAGCTGCGCATGTGGAAGGCTTCGCAAAAGAATGTGCAGTTGTGACTCATTACCGTTTGATGAATAATCCTGATGGTAGCGGCATTGTGGTGGATCCGGAGGCAAAACTGGATGAGGAGTTAATTGTTCGTCCAACCAGCGAAACAATTATCTGGAACACATACAAAGATTGGATTCAGTCGTATCGTGATCTCCCAATTCTCGTTAATCAATGGGCAAATGTTGTGCGCTGGGAAATGAGGACAAGATTGTTTTTGCGCACTGCAGAATTTTTGTGGCAGGAAGGACATACGGCTCACGCAACTTCGGAAGAAGCTGTTGCGGAAACAAAGCAGATGCTGGAAGTGTATGCCACTTTTGCGGAAGATTATATGGCATTACCGGTAATTCGCGGAATAAAAACACCAACGGAGCGCTTTGCAGGTGCAGAAGATACTTATTGCATTGAAGCATTAATGCAGGATGGTAAGGCTTTGCAGGCAGGCACATCTCACTTTCTCGGTCAAAATTTTGCGAAAGCGTTCGACGTCAAATTTTTAAACAAAGAAAATCAACTGGAATACGTGTGGGCCACAAGTTGGGGCGTGAGCACAAGATTAATTGGTGCACTGGTGATGGCGCATAGCGACGATGATGGACTGGTGCTGCCGCCACGCATTGCGCCGTTGCAGGTTGTTATTGTTCCTATTTATAAAGGCAACGATCAAAAAGAGCAAATTGATGCAAAGGCAAAGGAATTGATGCATCAGTTAACTGTTGCAGGAGTTTCGGTAAAGTACGATGACAACGAAAACGTGCGCCCAGGATGGAAGTTTGCAGAATACGAGTTGAAAGGAGTTCCTGTTCGAATTGCTCTGGGAGCCAGAGACCTTCAGAACAACGTGGCAGAAGTAGCTCGCCGCGATACAAAAGAAAAAGCTTCCGTGTCGCTGAATAATCTTTCCATTCATGTGCAGCATTTGCTCAAAACAATTCAGCAAAATCTTTTTGACAAAGCAAAGGCTTTCAGGGAGCAGCACACAACAAACGTCGACAGCTGGGAGCAATTTGAAAAAGTGCTCGATGAAAAAGGAGGTTTTGTTTCGGCACATTGGGATGGCACTGCAGAAACAGAAGAAGCAATTAAAGAAAAAACGAAAGCAACCATCAGGTGCATTCCGCTGAATAATGAAGCTGAAGAAGGGAAGTGCATTCTTACAGGGAAACCGTCGAAAGAAAGGGTGCTGTTCGCAAGAGCTTACTAACTGTCATCTCAACTCCAAATACATGCAAGAAAGAAATTCGCTCTTTTCACTCACAATTGATCCAGTAGGCAAATCCCACGTGGCGTCGTTGGCTAATTGGGCACGGGTCTTTGCAGTACTAACCATTTTACTGGTGCTACTCGTCATTGCCACAGGTGTTTACCAACTGTTTGTTCTTAAACAATTTGATGAAAGCGTTGGAATAAGCCTTGAAAACGTAAGGATTGCAGCCCTTGTTGGATACGTTCTTTTGTTGGGCGTCTCCTTTGTTCCACTGCTGTATCTGATGCGTTTTGCACGCAGCGTAAAGGTTGCACTTGCCGCTGGTGAACAGAAAGCTTTCAATTCATCATTTGACTACCTGAAAAAATATTTCCGGTTTATGGCCGTTGTTGCCATCGTTGCCGTCGTGTTATTGATTGTGACTCTTGTATTGATTGCTACAGGTGTCGGCACTCTTCGTGTGCTGTAGGATTTTACGTGTTTTTAGCTTTTGGTTCAAGATCATTCTTCGCCTTCGGAAAACAACTTCGTAAGCCGCACGTGTTTTGCAGATTCCCGTCTGCTTAGAAGAAGCGGCAGTGCAACGCCTGCCGAAAGACTTACGAGGATAAACATTACTTTCAAGCCGTCACTGATCGTCTCAGATAATACTTGAGTAGACGCCGCACCCGCTTTACTAGCAGAAAGGGTCATCAGGCCCAGCATAGTTTGGTAGGCAAGCACTCCGGGGATGAGAGGAATGACCGCCGGAATAGAAAAAACAAGTGGTGGAGCATGTTTGTTGTGTGCTGCTGGAACGCTGAGAAGTCCAACAATTGCGGCAGCAAGAAAGCTTGTAATAACGATATTCAGCCCTATGTGCAGCAACGCCATCTTGGCTGCCCCTGCTGCAACCGCTATACAAAATATGATTACAAGGGTTCGCTGAGGCACGTTGAAGAGCACTGCAAATCCAATAGCTGCAAATCCAAACCACAATGGCGTTGTCACTATATCTATCCAATCGATCATGTGCGGAAAATTAAAAGTGTGGTAATCATCCCGAGTGCAATAGCAAACGAAATAATTAAGCCGTTGAAGCCGCGTACAATTCCGTTTTGAAGATTGCCGTCAATAAGATCTGAAAAAGAATTTATGAGCGGAACGCCGGGAACAAGGAACAGTGCCGCTGTGGCAAAACTTTGCTGACTCATAGTCGCATATTTCATTGCGATAGCGGCAATGATAGTAGCGGTTAAGGAAGCAAAATAGATGCACAAATAACCATTAAAGCGAAGCTTCGTTGTGTATTGCCGCATTGAAAGTCCTGCGATAGTAGCAACAAAAATGATCAGCATATCCGTAGCCGACCCACCTGCTAATTTGCAGAAAGAAGCGCCTGCGAGACCCGTCAGCGGGAGCGTGATCCACTGCGGGTAAGGCGGCAACGAAGTGAGGCGATTCAGCTCATTTTTAATTTTTGGTAAGAGCCAATTTTCATTTACAACTGCCCAACTCATGCGGCTGATGCCGGAAACAATTTTGAAGTTTACGCCAATTGTTGATGTTCGTTTAAGGCTGTTAAAAACATCCTTGTTGTTCGCGTCGTGCAAGGTGAGAAAAATAGCGCGGTGAATAACAAACAAATCCGTTTTGTAGCCGAATGCTTCCGATATGCGGTTAACTGTTGTACGAATTCGGCCGGTGTTGGCACCCGCACTCATTAACAGTGCTCCAATCTCCAACAACGTATTCCCTAAATCACCAATCTCCGTACTGTTGTTTGAAACAATTTCCAATACTGGTTTTTAGCTTGCAAATGTACCCATGCTGTTGTTCAACGCATATGGCAGAAGTCATACGTTATTAGAATATTGATTCAGAATACACTGATCGCTGTTAGTGTTTTAGTTTTTATCGGATTGAAAATGCAATTGTGGTTCAATCATCATCCTCCTCTGCTGCTCCCTTCTTTATAAATGCTGCTCTTCGCGGCCCAGGAAATGCTATGTTTCCTTTCACTGCATGCCACAATACTTCGTTGAATTCTACGTCCGGTGCTGCATCTTCTTTGGTGAGGTCAAACTTTTCCGAACGTCTTTGCCATTCATTAATAGCGACATTTTTTTCATTTAGATCTACACCCGGCACAATAGATCGAAAAGGTGTTTCGTCAGCTTTGTCGGTAAAGGAACGCCACATAGGTGTAGCCGCTGCATCGTATTGTGACATAGGTGGCAGTCCGAGAATCAATTCAATTGTGCGCAGCATGGATGTGGTGGCTGTCTCTATACACATCTCCGAGCCCACGAGACTAGCGCTCAT